>DATFZA010000569.1:0-13897 GCA_035314765.1 Bryobacteraceae bacterium | reverse complement strand
ACGCTTGCCCGGATAACCTTCGGCGTACTTATTCGTGAATACGCTGCCGGTGGCTTCGAGCACCGCCTCCGACGTGAAATTCTCGCTGGCGATCAATTCGATACGGGTATGCTGGCGTTCCACTTCATGCTGGATCGCTTCATACACTTCCGGATCGGCGGCGGAAAGCGGCCGCGACATACGCTCGGTTTCGGTCATGGTCCTTTCAGTGTAGCGGGTGCGGAAAAGCGCTACAATCCTGGGCTTGGGCTGGCCTTGGACAATCTTCGCGTGATTCTAGCGTCCCCGCGCAACCCGCTGAACATCGGCGCGGCGGCGCGGGCCATGCACAACTTCGGGTTCCGCCATCTGCGCTTGGTGCAGCCCTACGATGTGGCGTATCACGAGGCGCGCTCGGCGGTGCATGCGGCCGACGTGCTGCGCGACGCACAGGTCTTCCAATCCCTGCCGGAGGCTCTGCGGGATTGCAGCCTGATTGTCGGAACCACCGCGCTGGTGAACCGCGAGTTGCACCACACCGTGCGCCGTCTAGAATACGGCGGCGACGTACTGCGGCAGCATCTTGCCTCCGGCACGGCCGCGCTGCTGTTTGGATCGGAGAAATTCGGATTATCGAACACCGAGATGAGCTACTGCGACTGGCTGCTGACCATTGGAAGCCAGGATTCCATGAACCTGGGGCAAGCCGTGGCGGTGTGTCTCTATGAGTTGACCCGCCGCGAGCCTGCCCGCCCGCCAGAGGATCGGCGCCTGGCCACGTCCGGCGCTCTCGACCGCCTGGAGCAACTGACCACCAGCGTGCTTACGGAAGCGGGCTACGTGCACTCGCCAGCCACCGAGTTAAAGGTGCGGCGCTTGCTGCATCGTTTGCATCTGGAGGCTCACGATGCCGAGATGTGGCTGGGCATGTTCCGCCAGATCGCCTGGAAACTGAAGCAAAAGTAAGATCGTGTACCCCCGAACGTAAGTGAGGGGATGGGCAAGGCCAGAGTTCGAGTCGTTTTCGAGCTGGTGCGTCAGTCTGGTATCGTGTGACCGTGCTGCCCGAATTTACTCCTGAAAGGGGAACTACCAAGCGGAGTGCATGCGGCTGGCTGGCAAGAGTTCCAAACGCGTTTCGGCACCGCGACCCTTAGACGGGTATGGCTCCTGGGGCGATTGCGGGCATTGCTGGAACCGGCCGCCAATACTCGGAAACTAAGCCGGGCGTTCGTCTGGGGCAGCTTCGTGACTTCCAAACCAGCGCCCAAGGATCTGGATATCCTGCTGATCATGGACGAGTTCTTTTGAAGTCGAGCTAATTGCCCCACCCGCACGGGAGATTTTTGATTCCACGCGCGCCAAACTTCGATTCGAGTCGGACGTCTTCTGGGCCCGAGCTTCGATCGGCGAGGAACTCCTCCAGTTGTGGCTCGAGACCTACCAAACTTCCCGAGGTTTTCGGAAACGCGGTATCGTGGAACTGGAGTTGGTGTGATCCAAAGCGACGATCAAGTACTACTTGCGCAGCAGTGTGTAACGAATCTGATAGCGATCCTAATTTCGGCTCGCAAGGTTCATGCGCCACAAGACTATTCGCGGCTTGCCGAACCAATTCTGCTGGAGATCCAGCAGCGTGAGCAAGAGATTCTTGAATATTTGAGCAGCGGTCTCGAACAGGCGATTGCGAGTTAGCGGGTCCGGACCCCAAACGGCGGCGCTGGAATTCTCGCGCTTCACGCCACGTGGCTCAACCTTATTGCACCGGAATCGTCACCGGCGAGCTTTGCTGGCCGCTAACCGAGACCAGAAGCACGGCGTTCCCAGCCGTCACGCCGCTAGGCACAGTGATATTCATTTGATACAACTGCGCAAAGCCCGGCGCCAAGCCCGCAAAAAGAACATTGGCCGATAAGCCTCCGATCGTGGCTGTGACCGTATTAACCGTGTGCGAGATCGGAGTTGCTGGCGCTGCGCTGCCCGTTGGCACTGGAGGATTCACTGCGCCCAGCCCGGTGCAATATACCGTGATTACGTCATTGGCGCTTAGCGGCGTATTCGCCGGCAAGGGTGTGCCATCCGGTTTGAAGCCGACGAAAATGGCCGCGCCCTTGCCCGAACTGTCCGCGGTGAAGATCGCGGGTTGCGCCGAGGCGATGTTCACGGTCTGCGGAACGGAAATCGCCGGACCCATCTGCACGATGATCTGCTGGGCGCTGTTGGCCGGAATATCGTAGGGGATAACGGCGTTGATTTGCCCGCTGCTGCTATAGAGCAACGGCATTGGTTCGCCGGCCAGTGTGACCGAAGTGATCCCAAGTTGAGTATTGAGCGGCAATTGTTGCGCGCCACCGGAACTCTGGCTAAGATTCGATCCGAAAATCGCGGCATAAGCGCCCGGCGCCAGGGGCTGATTGGGAATAAAGCTGGCCGCGCTGACCACCCCTCCGGCCGGCACCACGGGTGTGGCCGTGTTCGCCTGCAGGGTCCCTCCGACCGACTGAGTGCCCACCAGCGCGGGCTGAATTTCCTGCGCTTTCGCGGTCACCGTCACCGAAGTAGTCGGGTGCACCGGTTGCCACGTTCCCGACCAGCGTCCATCTTTCAACGACGTCAGCGAAAGCGCCCCATCCCCCGAGGAGAATGTTGTGATCACGCTGCCGGTTGTCAGCGCCTTCCCGCAGTCGTCTACCACCGTGACTTCAATCGCCGTTGGCCAGGCCGCTACTGTCGTGAACCCGGTGGCTAACTGCGTAAACACCGGCAGAAGCTTGGTGGGCGTGCAAGCCGAAGTAAGCGGCGTAATCACAGGAACGCCCGCGGCGGCGCTCGGAGGCACGCTCCCGGCCGGCAAAACAATCAACAGAACTTCAATGTGAAGCGTCTGCGGCGTGGTCGATCCGGTAGCCACGAAATTGAACACCACTTCTCCGGTATAGACGCCGAAGGCCAGCCCCTGCACATTCGGCTGGACGCTCACCGTAGTGGGCTGGGTCGAACTGACCGCGCCCGAAGAAGGAGTAAAGTTGAGCCAGTTTCCTCCGCTGTTGGTGAACGAACTCCCCACAAAATTCAGCCCCGTCGGAGATGGGTTGGTGAGCGACAAGGTCTTGGCAGCGGGATTGGCGGCTCCCGCGGCCCCGACAAAAATCAAACCGCTTGGCTGCACCTGCGCGCCGGGGCTATTGGCTTGCGTAACCACATTGAGCACCACGGAGGCAATCTGCGGAGAGTTTACCGCCCCTTGCGCCACAAATTTTATTTGCCCGTAGTAAACGCCGACCGGGAGTCCGGCTGGATTGACGCTGACGGTTACCGACCTGGACCCGGAAGACACACTCAACCAACTTCCGTTCGAGAAGGTCGAGGGTGTCGCCGTGAAGTTCAAGGTGCCGGCTCCCGAATTCTCCACGGTGATGATTTGAGGCGGGGTGGCACTGCCGCCCATGACTGCTCCGAAACTAAGGCCGGTCTGCGAAAGCACTATATTTGGCTGAGTCCCCGCCACCGTCAGGACCACTGAAACCGTGTAGTCCTGCCCACCGGCGATCGAAATCGTGACCCTGCCGATGTAAGTGCCGGCAGCCAACTTTGATGGATCGGCCGTGACCGCAACCCCCGCGGCGCCGAAGGACGGGACAGAACCGCCGGAAGGCGAGACCGTAAGCCAGTTGCCTCCCGAAATCTCGTTCGCCGAGGCGGTGAAACTCTCCGCTTGGCTGCTCATATTGGTAATGCTCACCGACTGCGTTGCCGCAGCCGCGCCTTGCGTGAGGCTGAAACTCAGGCCGCCGGGATCGACGGTGGTGGGAGCGCCGGTATAGCCCGTGATGATGAAGACGTAGGTAAATGAGTCGCTAAAGGTGTAGCTGGTGCCTTCTATCCCGATCGTTTCGGAGATATCGAGCGCGAAGCTGAAGGTACCGGCTGCGGCAAAGGTGCCACTGAACAGACCACTGGGCGTGAGTGTCGTGCCGGTGGGCAAGTTTCCGCTCGCCGTGATGCTGTAGGAAAAGGTAATGCCATCGAGGCCGCTGATCAGACTCGCAACCTCGGCGAAGCCCTGCCCGAAGTCGATGGAAATGACCTCCCCTTGGGGGCACATGACGGACACGCTGGTGTCGCTTTCACTGACCAGCGAACACGCGCCAGTGGTCGATTGCGCTTTCGCCGTTTGCACGACCAACGGCGCGCCACAGCCAAGCAACACCAGGAAAAAAGTCAGGAGCCGCCTCAGTCGCATAACAACACCTCTCCATCCAAGATACTGCCAAGTTACTAGATTTCCTAGTAGGGCTAACGCCTTAGCCCAATCACCCGGCCCGCTTCCTTCAAGATCCCTTTAAAAAGGGGCTCGCCAAAGATCCCGATCGAGAGCAAGCCCGCGAAGAGCGCCAGCGCCTCAAAGCTCTCGTGCCCTTCCTTGCTCCAATAAACGTCACGCAGGTTGAGCCATAACGCGAACTCATCGAGCGTCAAAGCCGATCCCACGCCGAAAAGCATCGACAGCAGCCGTCCCACCCAAACTTCCGAAGCTGCCCGCACCAGCCATCCATATCCGGACAGAAGCAATAACAAGATTCCCCATACCAGATGGTGAATATGGCGGCCGCGCATGCTGAGGTCGTGAAACGGCCCGATGTGGTAGTGGATAGCGAGCGTCAAGCCCCGCACCACCGCTACGGCGGTGAAGAACCCGACGGAAGCAAGAAACAAACTCTCGCGTCCCGGTTCCTCAAAACGCTCGCGATAAATCGCGCGCAGTCTTCCGCGCGAGAACAGGAGCGCCAACAACCCGAGCGCGAGCGCGATCAATGCTGGGAAGATCCAAAAGCTCCGGTGAGTCCAGGGCATCAGGCCAGGCTTCATCCTACACCGCGCCAGCCGAGATCGAGCTAAACCAATGGCAGCCCAATCGCCTGCAACCACTTGCGCTATGATGACAGTAACATCCCGTGCCGCGGATGGAAGAACAACTAAACAATAGCCAAACAGGCAAAAAGGAAACTATGGAAAAGCTGGCACAAAACATTCAAGAGGCTTTTCTCAACAACGCCCGGAAAGAGAAAACCTTTCTCACAATTTATTTGATGAGCGGCGTCAAGCTGTCAGGCCGCATCAAGAGCTTCGACAAATACTCGGTGGTGCTCGAAACCAACAATCAAGAGCAACTGATTTTCAAACACGCCATCTCCACCGTGGTGGTCTCTAAGCCTTTCCATTCCGGACCATCCCATTCCACCCCTCCCCCGTTGGCCGGTTCCACTCCCGGAACACCCGTCTCCAGCGATTCGGCCGAGGAAACGTAAGTCCATTTGGGAACAGACAGTCAGGAACGAGCGATTTTGGTGGGCCTGGATCTCAAGAGCCGGGCCCGCCCCAGCACCCCGGAAGCGGCGCCGTTTACCGCCGAGGAATCCCTGGAGGAGTTGGCGGTTCTGGCCGCCAGCGCCGGTGCATCTGTGGAACAGCAAGTCCTCCAGGCGCGGCAAAAAGCCGATGCGGCCACCCTGGTGGGATCGGGCAAGCTGGACGAACTGCGCGCCCTGATCGCCTCTGAAGAGGCCAGCGTAGTGATCTTCGATTCCGAGTTGACTCCCACGCAGCAGCGCAATCTGGAACGGGCGCTCGATATCAAGGTGATCGATCGAACGCAACTGATTCTGGATATTTTTGCGCGGCGCGCGCGCACTCGGGAAGGCCAACTGCAAGTAGAGATCGCCCAACTCAATTACCTGCTCCCTCGGCTGACCGGCAAAGGCATCGCCATGTCCCGGCTCGGCGGCGGTATCGGAACCCGGGGACCCGGCGAAACCAAACTGGAAACCGACCGCCGGCGGATTTACAGCCGGCTGAAAAAACTGAACGACAGCCTGGAGCACGTCCGCGCCGGCCGCGGTACGCAGCGCCAGCAACGGCAGTCGGTTCCGCTGGCCACGCTTGCCCTGGTCGGCTACACCAACGCGGGAAAATCGACGCTGTTTAACCGCCTGACGGGAGCGGAAGTGCTGGCGGACGCCAAGATGTTTGCCACCCTCGATCCCACGGTGCGCCACATCGTCCTGCCTTCCCGGCGCAAGGTCTTGTTGAGCGACACGGTCGGTTTCATTCGCAACCTCCCCACCACGCTGGTCAAGGCGTTCCGCGCCACGCTGGAAGAGGTAACCGAAGCCGCGCTGTTAATTCATGTGGTGGATGTCTCCTCTCCCTATGCCGCCCAGCAGACCGCGCACGTGCTCAAAGTAGTGACGGAAATCGGCGCCGGCGAAACCCGGCAGATTTTGGTGATGAACAAGCGGGATTTGCTGGCTGAAGTCCCGGGCGACGCCCATTCCCTGGCGCAGCGCATTCTGGGAGAAACGCGCGCCGTCGAGAATTCCAGAGCCATCGCGGTGTCCGCGCGAACGGGCGAAGGCGTTCCGGAACTATTGGAACTCATGGACCGTGAACTGGCGTTGGATCCTGTGACGCGCGCCCATTTCCGGGTCCCGCTTTCCGACGGCGCTACGCTGCACGAGTTGCACGAGCGCGGGCGCGTCCTCTCAAAACAGTACCTAGGCGATGTTTGCGAGGTCGACGCCGAAGTCCCCGAGTCGCTGCGGCGCGAGTTGGTAGGCTTCCTGCGTGGATAGCGCTAGCGCGGATGGGGACACTGCGGGCTCGAGTCCGAACTCCTTCGCTTAAGAACTACCGCAGCGGTGTCCCCTAAGCGCCTGCCGGCGATGCCGCGCTGCCCGGATTAGCGCTTCACTTCGTGGATCGCGCTGCGCGGATGGGGACACTGCGGGCTCGAGTCCGTAACCCTTCGCTTGAGAACTACCGCAGCGGTGTCCCCTGAGCGCCTGCCGGCGATGCCGTGCTGCCCACCCTCCGCGACGTGTCTGCGATTGTCAATCACTAAGTTAGTAGGGGAAGGCTTCGTGAAATGCATTCGTTTTCGTGGATAGCCCTTCGCTTCGTGGATCGCGCTTCGCTGCGTGGATCGCGCTTCGGTGCGTGGATAAAGCTTCGGTGCGTTGCCAGACTAACCCCGAACGTCAGTGAGGGGATTCTTGGAGAACATTTCTTTCCCCGGGAACTAATCCCGTGTGACCTATCTCCTGACGTTCATTTGCTATGGTACCCACTTACCCGGTGACGAACGGGGATGGGTGGAACGGACCCGCGGTCCTTATCGTGGCGGCTTTCATGAACCGAGTGAAAATCTAGGCCGCTACGCCTACGGACTGCTGGAGAGTCCTCCATATCAACTAGATCAGCCCAGGGCTTCCGTGGTGCTGGACGCAATTCGCGAAGTATGCCGATTTCGAGGCTGGGACCTTTTCGCCGCGCATGTTCTAACCACCCATGTCCACATCGTTGCCGACCGATTGCCCGATCCAAAGCGCGCTCTAGTCGACTTCAAGAGCTACTCTAGCCGGTCGTTGAGTGGACGAGGGTTCGAACGGCCCGATTGCAAGCGCTGGGCGCGCGGTGGAAACACGCGGCATCTACCGACTTTGGAAGCTATTTTCGCCACTGTTCGTTATGTCGCGAACGATCAGGGCCCGCCCATGGCTATTTATGTAATGGACCGGTGGGCTTTTCCTTCTTCGAAGTGACGCCGCATCCCCTCGCTAACGCTCGGGGTTAGACCGGCGGTCGCGGTTAGACGGGCGATCGCGGTAGACGAGCGATCACCAGCGATCACGCCTACGCCCCTGCTATTGAATTGTCGTGCTAAACTAACACGGTTGTGTGTACACTACATTCGCCCGGCACTCGCCTGCTCATCTTCCTTGCTTGCGCCGCCCTCGCTCCGGCTCAGGTCTCGGCCGTCCTTTCGGGGACCGTCACGGACCAATCGGGCGCGGTCATCTCGGACGCTACCGTGACCGTGAAAAACGTGGAATCGGGCGCAACCCGCGCCAGTTCCACCTCCTCCGACGGCCACTTCGAATTCCCTTCTCTGCCCGTCGGCGAATATGAAATTCGAAGCGCCAAGACCGGGTTCGCCGAACAAGTGCGCCAGGGCGTCCATTTGGTTGTCGGCCAGGCCGCCATGGTGAACATGGAACTCCGCGTCGGAGACGCGAGCCAGCGAATTATCGTCACCGGAGACGCTCCGCTAGTAGCGGTCACCACGGCGAATATATCTGGCCTGGTTGGGGAACAACAGATCAAAGACCTCCCTCTCAACGGCCGCAGTTACGATGAGCTTCTGACGCTCAATCCCGGTATCGTCAATTTCACGGCGGCAAAAACGGGCGGCATCGGCGTATCCAATTCCACCGTCGGAAACAATTTTGCCGTTGAAGGCAACCGGCCGCAGCAAAATCTCTTCCTGCTGAATGGCGTAGAGTTCACCGGCGCCGCCGAGAACAACATGCAGCCCGGCGGCGCCAGCCAGCAGTTGCTCGGCGTTGACGCCGTACGCGAATTCAACCTGCTCGCCGATTCCTATGGCGCCGAGTTCGGCAAGCGTCCCGGAGCACAGGTATTAATTGTCACGCAATCCGGCGCCAATCAATTGCACGGGTCGGTGTACGAATTCCTGCGCAATAACGCTTTGGATGCTCCCAATTATTTCGATGCCGGTTCCGCTCCAGGCTTTCAGCGCAACCAGTTCGGAGCTTCACTCGGCGGGCCGGTTCAAAAGGATAAGACCTTCTTCTTCGCTAATTACGAGGAATTCCGCCAGCATCTGCATCAAACCGGCGTGGACCTCGTTCCCGACGCCAATGCGCGCAACGGTTATTTGCCTTGCAAGCTAGATACAGCTGCCACCTGCCCCGCGTCGGGATTGGTGTTTGTGGGCGTCTCGCCTTTGATCGACGCGTGGCCCGCGCCTAGCGCGGGCGCGCCGGATTTCGGCGGAATTTCAGAAGCTTTCAACAATCCTTTGCAAACCATTCGTGATGATTTTGGCACGGTGCGGCTGGATCGCGTTTTTTCTCCCAAAGATTCGCTAAGCGCGATTTATACCATCGACGACAGCGCTGACTTCACACCCACCAGCACCAATCTGTACAGCACGGACGCGGAAACCCTCCGCGAGCAAGTCGCGAGTCTTGAGGAAACCCACATATTTTCGCCCACCTTGTTGAACACCGCCCGCTTTGGCTTCTCGCGCGCTAGTTATTTCTTCACGGGAGAACCGACTCCCGGAACTCCCGCCGCCAGCCTGCCTGGTCTGATCTCCGGACACCCACTGGGCGCGCTCGTGGTCGGCGGCAGTGCTGCGTCCAATCCCACGGCCCAATTGAGCCTGGCGGGAAGCAACAACGGCAGCAATCTCGATCTCGCCCGCAACCTGTTTACGTATGAAGATCGCGTGTCATGGACCAAGGGCCGTCATCAGTTCAGTTTCGGTGTCTGGTTTCAGCGGCTCCGCTCGAACGAGAATCTGGCGCTCAGCCAGTACGGCCAGGCAACCTTTACCAGTCTCCAAACACTTCTGCAGGGAACCGTGGCCACACTCTTGTACGATCCAACGCCGACTCCGCTTGGCTGGCGTTCCTGGTTTGGCGCATGGTACGTTGACGACACCATCCGGGTTAGCCGGAATCTGACCCTGACGCTGGGTTTCCGCGATGAGTTTTCAAACGGGTGGAACGAAGTTCATGGCCGGGCCTCAACCTACACCTTCCCGAACGGAATTATTTCCAGCCAGCCAACCATCGGGAACTCGGCTTTTGCCGTGAACCATGCTAAATTCCTGCCGCAACCACGCGTCGGCTTGGCCTGGAGCCCCTTCGGCAACGCAGCCAGCAACAATTACGCAACGGTGATTCGCGCTGGCTTCGGCATGTACAACGATTTGCAAGATGCCCTGGGGTACCGCACCGATCAGAACGCGCCTTTCAATCCTACTTACAGTCTTCCCAGCGTATCGGTCGCTAAACTTCCCATTTCGACGGCGATCGCCGTTCCGTCCACGGCGAAGTTGGTTCCCGGCGGAGTTCAGCCGGATTTGAAGACGCCCACGCTCATCTCCTGGTCCTTCAAAATCCAACAGGAGTTGACGCCCAATACTGCGTTCACCGTTGGTTATGTAGGCTCACATGGATATCATGAAATCCTCGGCATTGACGCCAACGAACCCTTTCCCGTCATCTGTCCCAACGCGCCCTGTCCGGCCAATCATCCGGCCACCTTCCCCGCCGGCATCGCCGGCACGCCCGTTCCGGCAGGGACGTATTACGTTCCTACCGCCACCAAGCCCAATCCCGCGATTGCCAACACCTGGACCTATTTTTCCGAAGCCGATAGTTCCTATAACGCACTGCAAGTGGATTTCAATCGCCGCTTCAACTCCGGCTTATTGCTGCGCGGCGTCTATACTTTCTCCAAAACGATCGACGATGGCGATTCTCTGAACGCCACAACCTCAGGTGGCGAGCCTGCTCTGGCCTCCAATCCGTTTAATCTTCGCGCCGACCGGGGGCTGGCAAACTTCGATGTCAGAAACGTAGGCGTCATCAATGCCAGCTATGTTCTACCCTTTGGATCGGGAAAACGATTTCTGAGCGGCGCCGGCGGCTTTGGCAAGGCCCTGGCCAGCGGCTGGACCGTGAACTCGATTGTGACCGTGCAAGGTGGTTTCCCCTTCACGCCGCAGCTGAGCTACAACCCCTCCAACAACGGCGACACCCGGAATCCCGTCCGTCCCTTCGTGAACCCCGCCTTTACGGGTCCGGTGATTTTGGGCACGCCGACTCAGTGGTTCAATCCGGCGGCCTTTCTCGGGCCTCCCAACGCCAGCGGGTTTTACGGAAACCTGGGAAGAGATACATTGATCGGGCCTGGCCTGGCCACATGGGATTTGTCGTTCCTGAAGGACACGCCGCTGCGCGAAAGGCTGAACCTCCAATTCCGCGCCGAGATTTTCAACCTGCTCAACCGGGCCAATTTCAATACGCCGAATGCCGTCACGTTTACGCCCACCGGAGTTTCACCCACGGCCGGCGTGATCACCAGCACCTCGACCAGCTCGAGGCAGGTGCAGTTTGGATTGAAGTTGCTGTGGTAGGGAATCCGGGTCGTCTGCCCCGTTCGGGCGGATTGAGTTTCAGCACAGCCTAACCCCGATCGTCAGTGAGGGGATCGGCGGGCCGAGGCCCCAGCCCTCCGCTTGTAGGCGCGAAGTGCCCCAGCTACACTACAATGCATGGGACGCCTCAACTCCTCCCCGATGCCGCCTGTGTCACGCTCGACTGCCAACAAATACCTTCTTCCCGAACTCTCACTAGCCAAACCACGAGACTATGCCTGAAAATCTTCCTCGTATCATAATCGTTGGAGGCGGCTTTGGCGGACTGGCTGCCGCCAAGGTTCTGCGGAACACCGCGGCGCGCATCGTCCTGATCGACCGCTCCAATCATCATCTCTTTCAGCCCCTGCTTTATCAAGTCGCTACTTCGGTCCTCAACCCAGGCCAGATCGCCTCCCCGATCCGGGGCATTCTCGGCAAGCAGAAAAACACCACGGTGCTTCTTGGCGAAGTGACTGGTGTCGACAAGAACAGGAAATGCATCTTGGTGAGTTCGGTCGACCGTAAAGATGTCCCGATGGAGTATGACTTCCTGATTCTGTCTACGGGCGCGACCCACAGTTATTTCGGGCACAATGAATTCGCGCAGTTTGCGCCCGGGCTGAAGAGCCTGGCGGACGCCGTCGCGACCCGCAATAGAATCCTGCAGGCGTTCGAGCAGGCCGAGGCTGAGGAGGATCCCAGCCTTCATCGGGATTTGCTAACCTTCGTCCTGGTAGGGGCGGGGCCCACTGGGGTCGAAATGGCCGGCGCCATTGCGGAGCTGGTTCGCCAGACCCTGCGGGCCGAGTTCCGGCGCATCGATCCCGCCTCTGCGAGAATTGTTCTGCTGGACCGGGGATCGAGGGTTCTCGGCTCATTTTCGGAGGAACTCTCGCGCGCTGCGAAAGCGCGGCTCGAGAGTCTCGGTGTAGAAGTCCGGCTGGGAGTCTCCGCCGATCATATTGACTCGGATGGCGTGACGATCGGTGGAGAACGCATTGCCAGTAAGGCAGTGATCTGGACCGCTGGCGTGGCCCCGTCACCTGCCGGCAAGTGGCTGAATGTCGAGACGGACCACGCTGGCCGTGTTCGGATTCGGCCGGACCTGTCGGTTCCAAACGCTCCGGATGTCTTTGTAGTAGGCGATACCGCCTCGCTAGACCAGGACGGAAAGGCCCTGCCCGGAGTGGCCCAGGTGGCCATTCAACAGGGACGCTATGCCGGCCGGCTGATTGAGCGGCGTATCTCGGATAAACCCGCGCCCCCGCCTTTTCGTTATTTTGACAAGGGCAACATGGCGGTGGTTGGCAAGGGTTTTGCCATTCTCGAAAGCGGTAAGGTTCGCATGAGCGGTCTGTTTGCGTTCTTCGCCTGGGCCGGAGTGCATCTTCAGTTCCTGGCGCAATCCAGCAACCGTGAAAGCGTCTTCCTCCAATGGGTTTGGACCTTCGTCACCGGACAGCGAGGGTCCCGCCTCATCGTCAATTACCACGGCACCGAGCAGGCCAAGAGTGTCGCCGAATCAACCCACTCCTGAGGCTCTTTGTGAGGCCGCTTGTTAACTAAGGTGTTAACCGGCGGCGGAGTTTGTACATTTCTGAACCATGTTTGACCCATGTCTAGCCCCGAACGTCAGTGAGGGGATCGGCGCCCGGTCCCCTCACTGACGTTCGGTTATTAGACGGAGGTGCTACTTGATTCAAGCAGTCAGCAGCATCTCGTGGAACAGGCTTTAGCCTGTGCAGTTATTAACCGGTGTCGGGTTATTAACCCGCCCAAGTCTTGCTATACGTCGGCTTATTCGGGATTCGTCCGCGGAATCAATCGAACTCATCGGCGATCGAAGCATACGTTTCGCCCAGTTTATAGCGCCGCGATTTCTTGGCGGGATCGGTCGTTTCGAGGAAGCCCTTCTCGACCCAACGCTGGCACAGTAACGCCGCGGTGCGCGGTTTATAGCCGAACAACGCGGCAACATCCTTGGCTCGAATCTCGCGCGACGTCTGGAACAACGTCAAAGCCCTGCGTTGTTTGGAATCCAGGTCGCGCAGTAACTTCGATTGATCCTTGCCCCCTTTTTCAGCCTCGCGCAGGGCTTGGCCGCGCACTTTCTCAAACGAGGTTGCCATACCCTCGATGAAATAGCCAATCCACTGGGTGATGTCCGCCTCGGCGCGGCCAACGTAGTAATTGTGCGATGGCCCGGCGGTCAGCGCGTCATAGTAAGCTTTCAGTTTCTGGGCATAGTATTCTTCGAGCGAATAGAGCCCCTTCAGGCCGTAACCTCCCAGGTGCAGGATGAGCGTGGTCAGCAAGCGCGCCGTTCGCCCGTTGCCGTCGTAATAAGGGTGGATGGTAGCGAATTGGCAATGTGCAATCGCAGCCTGGATCGGGACCGGCAGTTCATCCTTCTGGTTGATCCAGGCGATCAGCTGTTCCATCAGCGCCGGGACATCCTTGGCCTCCGGCGGCAGGTAGACGATCCGTTTGGAGTGAGCGTCACGGATCACGTTCTGCCCATCGCGATACGGCGTCGATTTCACGCGCGTCCTGCCGCCTCTCATGACGAGTGCGTGCAGCCTTTGCACCGTCGCCTCCGTGATTCTCCCGCCGCGCTTTGCCACCCGTTCTACCTCGTCGAGCGCGGCATAATAGCCTTTGACCTCGTCCTGGTCTCTCTCGCGGCCTGGGAAACGCCGATCTTCGCCGATGACCTGACCAACCTGTTCCTGAGTCAAGCGGTTGCCCTCGATCATGGTCGAGTAATGAGTAGAAACCAGGCGTGCCGTCTCTCGCAGATTCTCGAGCACGCGTGGCGTTATGGGCAGCATCTGAATAGCTTGCTTGACGGCTTCGATCCGCATTAACCCATTAGCCACGGCTGGCGTGATGGTGAAAGCGGGG
>DATFZA010000568.1:0-5070 GCA_035314765.1 Bryobacteraceae bacterium | reverse complement strand
CCCTGGATGCCAACGGGGATCGTCTGATTGACTCCGGCGACTTCATATTTGGGTACGGTGGTATCCCCGGCGACATACCTGTGGTCGGGAAGTGGTGACACATAGAGTGGCTAAAACTTGCCGGTGTCACAGTACCACTAGTCATGAACGATGGAGAACGGTGCAGCGCGCCAGTGCTGATTACGATACAGTAGGGAGCACCCAATGCCAACACTGTGTTGCTTAGTGCGCCAAGCGCTGGCGCTCCTGGTATTTCTGGGAGCGGTCAACGCGCAGAACTACACGGTATATACCGTGGCGGGCGGCGGCCTCCCGAACCAAGTCCTAGCGACCAGTGTCGGGGTGCAGAGTCCAACCTCCGTCGCCAAGGATGGAAACGGAAATCTATATGTCGGATTTGGCGCGGGCGTTTACAAGGTCGACACGGCCGGCGTCCTCAGTGTACTCGCGACAACAGCTTATATTGTAGATTATCTCGCGGCCGATACCGCCGGAAATGTGTACCTCAGCGGAATCATAATTACTATCAATGGCGGTGGGTTCGGCCTCGGTTACACCTGTTCAGTGCAGAAAATATCGAACGGCATTGTCACGGATTTCGTTGGCCACGGTACTTGCGATTCCACGTCTCCGCTCGGTCATGTTACTGGTTTGGCAACCGCCGTTAACGGCGACGTCTATATCGCCGACACGACGACGGTCCGGAAAGTATCCAATGGCGTACTCACCACCATCGCCGGAAATGGCACGAGCGCTAGCAGCGGAGATGGCGGGCCGGCCACCAGTGCCAGCGTCCAGCCCAAGGGGATCGCGGTCGACCAAAATACAAACGTCTATATAACCGAAAATCACAGTGCTTCTGGTTACTTTATCCGAGCCGTCACCAACGGGACGATTAATCGATTTGCGGGAGGCGGCACGAATGCCAATGATGGCGCTTCGGCTTCCGCCGCTCTCCTGAATTCTCTTTCGGGCTACATGGTCGCCGGCGCCCCGGGCGCCGTCTATTTTTCCGACGCGACGCGCGTACGTGCAATTCTAAACGGGACCCTCACTACCATTGCTGGAAGTTCTCCCTGCACATCTCCGCCATTTCCCTCGCCGGTTTGCGACGGCGGTCCGGCGCTCAATGCCTCGCTCTCCGGCCCCAGCGGTATCGCGCTGGATGGGAATGGGACCTTGTATATCGCGGACGCCGGCCACCAGCGCGTTCGAACCGTTTCAAACGGAACCATTAACACGGTTGTAGGCAACGGAACCTCCTCATTGGGCGACGGCATCAGCGCCACCGACGAATCTCTTGCGTTCCCTTCCGGAGTGGCTACAGATAATTCAGGCGACGTCTTTATCTTGGACGGCAACAATAGTCTGCGAAAAATAGCCGATGGCGTCATCAGCCGGTTGACTACTTCCTCCAGTGGGTTCACCGGAGAAGCACTAGCCATCGACGGCTCGGGAAACTTCTACTCCGCCGACCTAGGACAGAGCAAGGTCTTTAAGTATTCGAAGAACGGCGTGGTCACTACTTTTGCGGGAAACGGCAGCGTTACAGCCTCCGGCGACGGAGGGCTGGCCACGAACGCCGGAATTCCTGACCCCAACAGCGTCGCCGTCGACTCCTTGGGCAATGTGTACATCGCTTCTAGCAGCGTGATCCGCGAAGTTTCCGCTAGCTCGGGGAATATCACCACGATTGCGGGCGTCTCGGGGAAGTTCGGGTCTTCTGGAGACAACGGCCCGGCTACCCAGGCGCTATTCAGCAGTCAGTTGTGGGTCGCGGTCGACAGTTCCTTCAACGTGTATGTCGGCGACAGCGGTAATAGCCGGGTCCGCAAAATCTCAGGGGGAATTGTAAACACAATTGCGGCGGGACTGCTTTTCCCCGCCGCGATAGCGGCCGACAACTCAGGCAATGTATATGTTACGGATGGCTCCGTAATTACCAAGATTTCCAACGGCGTGGCGAGTGTCATTGGGGGAAACGGAATTGCGGGGTTTTCCGGCGATGGTGTGCCAGCTCTAGACGCCCAACTCTGCCCCTATAGTTTGACAGTGGATAGCTCGGGCCGCGTCTATTTTACTGACAGTAATTGCGGTAACGCCATAGTGCGTGTACTGATTCCGCCGCCCGGCGGCACGACATCCCCGCCGAACTTACTCTCGTTGAGCCCTTCCTCGGCGCCGGTGGGCGCGGCGTCAATGAACCTGGTGGTGAACGGTTCCGGCTTTGCGAGTGGCAACGTGGTGCTGTGGAACGGATCGCCGCTGCCGACAACCTTCGTGAGTGGTACCACTCTTAAGGCGGCCGTGGGTTCTGCTCTGTTCGCCGCTGCGGGCACTGCGCTGGTGTCGGTGGGCGATTCCAATAGCCTCGCATTTAGAGTCACCGGGCCGGCCATCAATTCGCTCAGCCCCAGTTCCGTCGTCCCTGGATCCCAGAACTTCACTTTGACGGTGAACGGCTTTAATTTCGTCACCGGGTCGACGGTTATTTTCAACGGAACATCTCTCACCACGACGTTCAAGAGTTCAACGCAACTAACTGCCATTGTCCCGTCGAGCTTACTGACCAGCCAAGTAACGGTTCTGGTCTACGTTCTCAATCTGAACGCCGCTTCCAACGAGTTCGTGTTTCCAATTTTTGGCGGCGGTCCGTCGCCGGTCACGTGCGTCGCAAATGGCGGCGTGCCGCCGCTTCTGCGTTTCGAAGGCGAGGCTGAGCTTCTTGGAGACCTGTTGCTCAACTGCATTAATTCTCAGGGCGTGCCAGTGCCTGCCGATGTCACGGTTTTTGGGAACGTGCCCCTCACCAGCCGGATCTTGAATAGTGCGACCAACGCCAGCGAAGCGCTGCTTTTGATTGACGATCCTCCGGTCAGCCAGCAAGTGCTAAACACCAATGTATTCCAAGGAACAGTCGACGGCCCCGATGTTGTTTTTAAGGCCGTGCCCATCCCTTCTGGCGGAACCCAGTCACTCCGAATTGTGAATCTGCGCGCCGACGCGCATGCCTTCGGCCTGGGTACGGCCTCGGCTCAGCCAGATTTCGTGGGCGTGACGTTAAGCGGCATCTCGGTGACCAATGGCGTGCAAACCTTGGGCTTTGTTCAGCCGACTGAGTTTAAGACACAGACTGTGTCCTCGGCCAACGACCAACGCAGTGTCCGCTTGAGCTACACCGAGCGATTCGCCACGGCTTTCAAAACTCGCCTCGATCCGAGTGGCTCTCAGAGCACGCCCGGCAAAGTCTACAACACCGAAAGCGGCTTCGTGAACGCTACTTTGGTTCCGGGCGCCGGACTGGCCGATAGCGGTACGCGTCTCTTTCTGCAAATCTCCGCCGTGCCTACGGGCGTCAATGCGTACGTTTCCGTCTTCCCGGAAGGTTCGACCAACGCGCGACTGGTGAGCACCGACAGCAACGGCGCCGGGCCCATTTCGCCCATCGCCGGGTCCAGCCTTTTTGGCGGTACGTATTCGCAGGTTCCTATTTCCAATGGCCTCGGAATCGCTGTCTGGGAAGTCTTGACTGCGAACCCGAGCGCCCTCGAAACGCTAACTTTTGACTTGGTACTGACCGGCGTCACGCAATCCGGCCTGGGGCCGGTGGTGTTGAAGGGAACTCTAGGCCCACTCAGTCCCATCAACACCAGTTCGGCTAGCGCGCCCTTACCGCGTTTCGCGCCCGACTCCATCACGAGCTTTATCGATCTGACACTCTTGTCGGCTAGTTCGGGAGCCGGCGCCGGACTTTCGTCCCGCTATGTGAGCTCCGGAAAGGGAGCGACTGCTACCACCTCGACCACGCCGCCTTCCGTTCAGGCCGGTAAGAACTTGTCGTTCTCGTTCAATCTGCTCAACAACGGCCCAGGACCCGCGACGCAGGTTACCGTTACCAGCAATTTACCCCCGGGGATCTCCCCGGTGAGCGGTTCCTGCACGTTGGTGGGCGGCACTTGCACCATGACCACCAACGCCGACTCAAGCACTACCGTAACCGGCCAGTTCACCGGAGCTTTGCAACAGGGCCAAGCACCCGCATTTTCGTTCATGGCTACGCCGACCCAGGTTTCCTCGCAACTCATGAGCGTGATTAGCGAGCTAAGTTCCAGCCAGACGGATTCCAACCCCGATGACAATACGATCGTTACCTCGTTCACCGTGGGGAGTTCCGCGCCGCCGCCAGTTACTGTCCAATTCGCCAGCAGCCCAGTGAACATACCGATCCTCAACGGCTCCAACCAACCCCTAACCAGCCTGTCAGTTAGTCAATACGGAGCGCTGCCGAATTTTTCTGTTGTCAGCCCGCAGGCCGGTCCGAACGGAACGCAATATTCCTTTAGCTCCTGGAGCGACGGCAGTACAAGCGCGGTCCGAAATGGAGTGCCCGTACCCATCGGAGGCGGCACCTTCCGGGCTTTCTTCGATACGCAATACCCGGTCAAACTAACCACGTCGGGTCGGGGTAGCGTCACGTTCATGCCATCGGCTGGGAGCAACTATTACAGCCTAGGCGCGTCGGTACAAATCCAAGCTACGGCGGCGCCCGGCTATTCTTTTGCGGGGTTCAGCGGCGACGTCACATCGACTACCAACCCGCTGGCGGTGGTGATGCCCGGAAAGGCCCTGAACATTATCGCCACGTTCGCTCCAGGCGGGCCTACCAACGCCGGCATTTTCCGCAATGGGTTCCTGTGGGTTCTGGACGTGGATGGGAATCAGAAGACCAATATCCCTCCGGACCTGGTGTACGCCTTCGGTGGAATTCCGGGAGACATCCCGATTGCGGGAGATTGGACCGGGGACGGGCATACCAAGATCGGTATTTATCGTCCGGGCAATGGATTATTCATCCTGGATTCGAACGGGAACGGGATATTGGACGCGGGAGATGCGGTGTTTAACCTGCATATCGGAAAGTCTCCGGGAGATATCCCAGTGGTGGGCGATTGGAACGGAGATGGCCGCTCGAAAGTAGGGTGTTTCCGGCAAGGATTCCTGTGGATTCTGGATACCAATGGGGATCATGTTTTCGAACAGGGGCTCGATTCGGTCTATGCATTTGGTGGG
>DATFZA010000567.1:0-8802 GCA_035314765.1 Bryobacteraceae bacterium | reverse complement strand
CTGGAAGCCGCGCGGTTTCCGATTGAAGCGGATTACGATCTGTACTATCGGCCGTCGGATACCGTGTATGCCGACGCCGATGAGATACAGATTGACGACGGGGAGAGCGAGATCGCCTTCTATGAGGGCGCCGGGCTCGATCTGAAAGACATTTTGCGGGAGCATGTTTTGCTTTCGATGCCGATGCAGAAGGTCTGCCGCAAAGATTGCCGGGGCATCTGCCCGGTCTGTGGTCAGAACCGGAACCAGATTGCTTGCGGCTGCGAAGTAAAGAAAGTGGACGACCGTTGGTCGGCACTAAAGAAAATTGAGATAACGAGGAATTGAAAGATGCCTAATCCAAAACGGCGACACTCCAAGCAGCGCACCTCCACCCGGCGCTCGCACGATCATTTGAAACAGCCCGGCGTGTCGGAGTGCCCCAACTGCCATGAGCCCAAACTGCCCCATCGGGCTTGCCCGCATTGCGGGCGCTATAAAGGCCGTGAAGTAGTCGAAGTCGCCGAAGAATAAACTCATTACATGGTGACCATCGCGGTTGACGCAATGGGGGGCGATGAAGCCCCAAAGGCCGAGGTAGAGGGCGCGATTCAAGCTGCCCGCTCGCTTGGCGTCAAGGTCATTCTGGTCGGAAAAGAAGATATCGTTCGCCGAGAACTCGCCGGGTACGATTGGGCGGGCTTGCCGATCACGGTCCAACACGCCAGCGAGCAGGTCACCATGGAGGACAGCGCCGCCAAGGCGGTCCGGACCAAGCGCGACAGTTCCATTCGTGTGGCGTCCCGGCTGGTGCGTGAAGGCGTCGCGCAGGGGATGGTTTCGGCCGGAAATACCGGCGCCGTCATGGCCACGGCCAAAATGGTGCAGGGCATGATTCCCGGTGTCGACCGGCCGGCGCTGGCCACGGCGTTTCCCACTCTCAAAGGCGGTCCGGTGATCGTCATCGACGTCGGCGCGAACGTCGATTGCAACCCCAAGATGCTGGCGCAGTTCGCGGTAATGGGCGAGATCTATTCGCGCGTCATCTTTAAGAAGCACCGGCCGCGCGTGGGGATTCTGTCGATCGGCGAAGAAGAGCACAAGGGAAACGATTTGACGCGCGCCGCGACGCCTCTGTTGAAGTCGCTGCCGATTAACTTTACGGGAAATGTGGAAGGCCGGGACATCTATACGGGCGACACCGACGTAATAGTGTGTGACGGGTTCATTGGAAACGTCGCTTTGAAGGTGAGCGAAGGTCTGGTTGACATGATTTACAAGACGTTGCGGGAGTCGCTGAAAGCCACGGTAACCCGTCAGATCGGGTACGTCCTGGCCCGGCAGGCTTTCAAGGAGTTCAAGAAGCGGGTGGATTATTCCGAGTATGGCGGGGCGCCGCTGATTGGAGTCAAGGGAGTTTGCATCATCACGCATGGGCGGTCGAACGCCAATGCGATTAAGAACTCCATTCGCGTCGCGGTCGAGTTCGCTACGGGACGAATCAACCAGCAGATTGAAGACGAGCTGGCGGGCGGATTATGTGCTTGATGCGTCAAGTCCTGATGGCGCGCCGGGTCCTCGCCGGGACTATCTTTCTTGCGGCCGGGCTCTTCGGCGCCGCGCCCGATCCGGTTCAATGGACGCTCAGCTTCGATAGCAAATCCGTCCGCCCAGGCGAACATGTTCTGGCAAAGTTTGAGGCCAAAGTAGATTCTCCCTATCACGTTTACTCGCTGACTACGCCCAAGGGCGGCCCGAATCCGACCACCGTTAGCATTGCCGACAACCCGGCCGTGGCCGGCTTCAAGGTGTACGAACCGAAGCCGGAGCGCAAGTTCGATCCCAACTTTCAGCTCGACACCGAGACCTATGAGAGTGAAGTCGCGGTTCTCATCGATATCGAGTTGAAGAAAGACGCGCCCGCGGGGCCGTTGGAAATTACCGCGCAGGCCCGTTATCAGTGCTGCACCGATAAGATCTGCCTGCCGCCGAAGCGCAAAAGCTCCACTGCGTCCATCAACGTAGACGCCGGCGCGCCGGTCGCTGCGTTCACGATTCCGGCCGGGTACATAGATACATCCACGGCAACAGCGGCTACAAGTGCTCTCGCCCCTGCACCAGCCAAGCCTGCGCCCGCCAACACGAATGTTGGAGTATTTCTTCTCACCACCTTTCTCGCTGGTCTCGCCGCGATCTTCACGCCTTGCGTGTTCCCGATGATTCCGTTCACGGTCTCCTATTTTCTGAATCAAAAGACCAGCAGCCCGGTGTCCCAGGCGCTGGTTTTCTGTCTGGGGATCGTGGTGATGTTCACCGGTTTGGGCTTGCTGACCACGGCCATAGCCGGGCCCATTGGCGTCGTACAGTTGGGCAACAGCCCCTGGGTGAACGGCTTTATCGCGATTGTGTTCATCATTTTTGGATTGAGCTTGTTGGGCGCTTATGAACTGACCTTGCCCTCGGGTCTGCTTACCAAAATGAGCCAGGCTTCCGATCGCGGCGGATACCTGGGCTCGCTGATCATGGGGCTCACGTTTACCTTGACGTCATTTGCCTGCATCGGCCCGATCGTTGGACCGTTACTGGTTGCTTCCGTGCAGACCAGCGGGGCCTTGCCGGTGCTCGGCATGGCCGGATTCTCTTCCGGCTTGGCCACTCCATTTCTCTTGCTGGCGGTGTTCCCTTCCTTCATCAAGAAGATGCCGAAGAGCGGCGGCTGGCTGATGCGGGTGAAAGTTGTCTTGGGATTTATCGTGCTGGCGGCGTCCATGAAGTATTTGAGCACCGTCGATCAGGAACTGCAAAAAAATCTCATTTCGCGCGAGTTTCTGCTTTCCAGTTGGGTGGTCTTTTTCGCTCTGCCGGGCTTGTACCTGTTGGGATTTCTGAAACTGGAAGGCGTGAAACCGGACGAACCGTTAGGCGTGGGCCGGATGCTGGTGGCGGCGTTGTTTCTGATCTTCGCCATCAGTCTGGTGCCCGGAATTTTCGGCGCGCCGCTGGGCGAATTGGAAGGCCAGATTCCGGTGCCCGCGCGCCAAGCTTCACTGGCTGGCGGTGGTGGCGCCGAGGCCGGCCCGGTCTGGATGAAAAACCAGTACAAGGAGGCGCTGGCCAAGGCGCGCGCCGAAAACAAACTGGTCTTCGTCAACTTCACCGGCTACGCTTGCACCAACTGCCACTGGATGAAAGCCAATATGTTCTCGCGGCCCGAGGTGAAAGAACTGCTGAAGGATTTTGTGCTGGTGGATCTGTTCACCGACGGCACCGACGCGGTTTCCGAGCAGAATCAGAAACTCGAAGAAACGAAGTTTGGCACGGTCGCGATTCCGTTTTACGCCATCCTCGATCCCGACGAGAAAGTGCTGGCGAGTTTTCCGGGCCTCACGCGCAGCAGCCAGGAGTTTACCGCTTTCATCCATGCTGGCTCCGCCGGGCGTCCTGTCTCCGCGAAACTGTAACACAGGATTTTTCAGCTCTGCCAGGGTTCATCGGTGTCCTTGATTTGAGGAACGTGGAAGAATTGTAAGAATTTCCGTTGCTTGGAGACTTCTCCTGGTTCCGAGTGGGAGGTCAGCGATCGGGCCAGATTCATGATGCTCTGGCCCAATTCCGATTCCTGAGCCACGGGACGGCCATTGAGGATTGCCCGATCCACACCCACGTAGTCGTTGGAGAAAATGAAGCTCAAAGGCAATCCGACCAGCCGGACCAATTCTGAATCCGTCAGAGGCTGGTGGCAGCCGGAATGCCGGGTCAAGAGCAAGCTGACCCGATCCCCAAGTCCGAGTTCTTTCAAGGAGCGTATTCTACGCGCGGCCAGATGGAGCGGAACAACCTCAGGAGTCGTGACTACAAAAATCCGGCGCGATTCCCGCATCAGTTCGACCGAGAACGGATCCAGGCTGCTGGCTAAATCGGCGCAAATCACCTCATATTGAGAGCGAGCCAGGGCCAGCACTCTCCGCAGGCTGGAAAGATCGATGGACAGAAGCGGGCTAAGCTCGCCCGCGTGCAGCACATCCAGCTTGTCCCAGTGCCCGATCATCTGAGACCACAGATCTTCGTCCAGGCTTCCGGCCTTCCCCATCGCATCCACGATAGAGGAGCTGTCCCCCAGTTTCAGTAAGAACTGTATGGCGCCGGAGGCCAAATCGCAATCGATGAGGAGTGTACGGGCGCCGAGATCGTCGGCTAACGCGCAACTGGCGCTGACCGCAATGGTGCTGCACCCGACGCCGGGCTTGGCCGGCAGGAATGTGTAAAGATCGGCGAGCAGGGGGGCTGGGGCCGGACTGCGTTTCAAGAGCTGCTGTATGGAATCGACCACCCGACCCAACACGGCAAGGTCGATGGGCGCGCTCAAGTATTCCCGGACGCCCAGATGCATAAGCGTGGGGGCCACTTCGGGCTCGAAGCGGCGGCTCAGGGCAACCACGGGAAGCCCGGGCAGGAGGCCGTCAATCTGCGAAAGAAGGGCCGCGGCTGTTGGAAAATCCTCCACGCAGACGAACAAGAAATGCGGTTTGCGGACGCGCACCGATCGCAGGAGGTTATCCAGTGTCGGGTAGCTTGTCAGTACACGAACTATTTCAACCTGGCCGACGGTCCCCAAGGCGGACGTCAATTCCGCATTGAGCGACTCGTCAGGGCTGATCAAGATACTCTGCAGCACAACTTCCTTATCGGCCGCCAGCGGCGGAACTGGTACTGGTCTCTGACTGGGACAGTCCATCGGCGACAATAGAGGTAATGCGTCTCCTGGTGCTGGCTCCGTTACTCGTCTGGCTGTCCGTGGCCGAGACCGTTTCGCTCAATAATGGTCTTCGGCTCAAGATCACGCCGGAGCAATCCAGCCTGACTCCGGACCTGGCCCCAGCCAGCGGCAACAGCTTCTACCGCATTTTTCGAGACTTCAATAACCTGGCGGTTTTCGCCTACGAGCTGCAAATCGATCGTTCCCCCGACGGCAACCAATTCCAAGTCACTGCCAAACCCGTGTTGGAAGAATTCGAGCAGAAGTTTCCGCTGGCCGATGGCGGCAAACCAACACCGACATTTTCCGAGCCGATTCAGTCGGACTGGCTGAAGACCGGCGAACGATTTGTGGTCAATGTTCCCATCAACCCAGGGGAAAACGGCGGCAACCTGGCGGACACCATCGAGGTGCGCATTGCGCAGGCCGGCCCGGGCGCGCCGCCCGACCGTTCGCTAAATGGCGCCCTTCACCTCACCGGCTTCAAGGTTAAGATCGGTGGAAGGCTGGTGAGCGCTCCGGGCCCCAGCGCCGCGGTGGCTGGCCGCTATGTCATGTTCTACATTCCCGGCAAGGGCGGATATTTTCTTTCTTCGGACCCCGTGGATTCGCCGGCGTTTACAGCGGGCGGTTCCGCCGAAGGAACCACGATGCGCCTCACGGTGGACAACGAAAATCTAGAATGCGCCGCGGACGCGCCAATCATGTCCGGCGGACACGGCCAGCTTTGGGTCTTTCACGATCCTGCTTATAAACCCCAAGGGTCCTGGACCAATAGCACCACCGGCGCACGAGCGAGGGACGAATTCTTCATGGCTGGCGCGGATTCTTTAAAGTGGTGGCTGCGGTAAGCAGGCCCTGTGGGGCACGGTCGAAAACGCCACGGAAGTGCAAGAAAAAAAACGAACGCCCCAAGCCGCGTTTTCATCACACTTTTGTGGGCCGCTGGCCCATGGCGACAGGTTATTAACCGGCGGCCGATTATTAATCGGCCTTCTGGGGTTTGTACATTTCTGAACCATGCTGACCTCCGTCTAACCCCGAACGTTAGTGAGAGGATCGGCGCCAATCCCCTCACTGGCGTTCGGGGTTAGATTAGACGGAGGTGCTACTCGATTCGAGCAGTCAGCTGCATCTCGTGGCACAAACTTTGTGCTAACGGGCGATTAATAATCAGCCTGGGGGTTACAAACCCGTCGCCTGCGAAATACGAGACCGAATTTCCGAAACAACCTACTTAGCTTCGAGAGCCGGTCAGCGCGTCCTGAGGGGACGCGGCAGCCAGGTTGCCTGGGGTATCGCCGGAATCCGTGCGCTTCGGGCCACCATTCCCCCGCTCCATCGCCTCGCGATCCGCCGTCTTGACGCCGCCAACCGTGAAATAAAATGTCGCGCCGCGGTCCAACTCGGCTTGGGCCCAGACTCTGCCTCCATGTTTTTGGACGATGCGCAGGACCGTAGCCAGGCCCACACCAGTGCCTTCGAAATCTTCAGCGCGGTGAAGGCGCTCGAAGACTCCGAACAACTTGTCGGCATATTTCATGTTGAATCCCACGCCGTTGTCCCGCACGAAAATGACTGGCTGGCTGTTTTCCTGAGTTTGTCCAATTTCGATGACCGCGCTGGTTCGGGGCCGGGAGTATTTAAGGGCGTTGGCAATCAAGTTTTGAAAGACTTGCTGAATCAACACCGGGTCGCATTCCACGCTTGGCAGTTGGTCGATTTTCCATTGCACTTCCCGTCCTTCGGTTTCCGGTTGCAGCATCGAGATGACTTCTTCCACCAACGAATTCAGTGCAGTCAGTTGGGGGCGCATGGCCCGCCGGCCAATGCGGGTAAGATTTAGCAGCTCGTCCACCAACTGTCCCATGCGGCTGGCCCCGGCTTGAATCCGGCGGAGATAATTCTGCCCCCGCGGCTCGAGTGTTGCGCCAAACTCCTCCAGAAACAGGCTGGTGAATCCGACGATGTGGCGCAAGGGCGCCCGCAGGTCGTGAGAAACGGAGTAGCTGAAGGCTTCCAATTCGTGGTTGGCGGCCTGCAGTTGAGCGGTGCGCTCAAAAACCTTTTCTTCCAGTTCGTCGTTCAATTTGCGGATTTCCCGCTCGTCCGCTTTTCTTTGCGTAATATCGCGGAAAGCCACAACGCCGCCCCGTAACGCGCCGCTTTTGTCTCTCAATGGACTGGCGCTCGATTCGATCCAGACACCTGTTCCGAGTTGCAAATTGCGCAGATACATATCCGCCGTGCTGCTCTCTCCGTGCAGAGCGCGTAGCAGTGGGTTTTGGTCGACCGGGAAAGGCGATACCATGTCCGGCAGATACAGGCCGTAGTGGGCGGACCATTCTTCGCTCGACACATTGGCGGGACCCAGGCCCACAATTCTTTCCGCTGCCGGATTCCAGATGACGAATTTTCCTTGCTCATCCGTAGTGACCAGTCCTTCCGACATGCTGTTCAGAACCGACTGGAGCATGAGCTTTTGAGCCTCCAACTCGTTTCTCGAACCAAGCAGTTCCGCGGCTTGGCGGGACAGTTCCTCTGCCTGGCCAGCCAGAACCGCTTCCACCTCTTTGCGGGCGGTAATGTCCCGCAGGACCGCGACTCCGCCGCACAAGTTACCATGGGCGTCCTTCATGGGCCGCGCTACGACTTCCAGAAACACACCTTGTTCTGTCCGCGGGCGCTGAATGAACAGCTCGCATTGCACCGATTCCCCACGCAGAGCCCGCACCAGCGGCAGACGGTCCGGCCGATACGGTGTGACGCCGTCGGGAAGGTAGACCTGGTAGTGCGGGGTCCACTGCTCGGTGGGCAAGTCGGCCGCCCCCCGGCCCATGAGCTTGGTTGCCGAATCGTTCCAGAGGAGAAAGCGCCCTTCCGGGTCGGCCGCAATCAATCCCTCGCCCATGCTGTCCAGCACCAGCCGGAACATCAGGGTCTGTTTCTCGAGAGCCTGCCGCGAGCTGGCCAGTGCCTCCTCCGCCTGTTTGCGTTCGCTGATATCCGTATTGGTGCCGAACCAGCGAACCACCCGCCCGGCCGGATCTTTAACCGGCATGATACGGGTAAGGAACATGCGGAAGATCCCGTCCGCGCCACGCAGCGGGAATTCCATGTCAAAAGGCTGGCCGGTGGCGATCGCGGTTCTCCATCTTTCGAGGACCGCGGGAAATACGACGGGATCGTGGATGCTCTGCCATCCCCAACCCTGCATCTGTTCGAAGGTCGTGCCGGTGTATTCGTACCAGCGCTGGTTGTACCAAAAGATCGACCCATCGGCCTCGGCCATCCAAGCCAGTTGGGGGATGCCGTTGGCCATGGCCTGAAAACGTTCCTCGCTCTCGCGTAGCGCGTCTTGAGCGCGCCGGTGTTCCGATATGTCCTGGGCGGAGCCGGCCATTTGTACAGGCCTGCCTTCGGCATCCCGCTGCAACTCCCCCCGGCCGTGGATATATCGCCTAGAACCATCCGGCAGGATAATCCCATATTCCAGATCGCCAGGCTCTTCGCCGGCCGCACAAGCCGCGATCCATTTCTGCATCGCTGGACGGTCTTCCGGAACGATCAGGTTGGAAAACGACTCGACCGTCGGGGTGAACGAGTCGAGTGAGACTCCGTATATTCGATATAACTCCTCCGACCAGACGATCGCCCCCGCCGGATCTTTCGGATCGTAGGTCCAACTGCCCAGATGGGCGATGCGTTGGGACTCGGACAGAAGATGCTCCTTCTCGCGTAATGCCTCTTCGGCGCGATTGCGCTCGGTCATGTCCTCGGTGAAGATGACGACCCCCCCGATTTCGCCGGTCCGGTCGAGCCACGGCCGTATTTCCCACCTTATCCACACCACGCTACTGTCGGCCCGGTCGAAACGGTCATTGTCGCCTCGCAGCACCTCGCCCGCTAATCCCCGGCGGTGGGCCTCCTTCCATCGCTCGGGAATGTCGGGGAAGATCTTATAGTGCGACACCCCGCGCACATCGCGGCCGCCCAGGCCGTAGTCAACCCGCCAGCGCCGGCTCACGTGCAGATAGCGCATTTCGCGGTCGAACATCGCCAAATCC
>DATFZA010000566.1:0-13209 GCA_035314765.1 Bryobacteraceae bacterium | reverse complement strand
CTGTCCCTGGGCCATGGTATGGTGTCGTGTACTCCAATCTTGGCATCATGTGGCCCAGGATTGTGACCTTAGAGTCGTCGATTAAAGAGCGCGGGGAGGACTGTGGCAGTAGGTTGGCGGGCGAGGTGGATCGAAAGGGCTGGAGCCGTACTTCCATTCGCCTTCCTGATCTACATCTTAATTAACGCTTCCGTGACCGCGTTTAGCGCCGTCGTCCCGTTCAGAGGGGATCCAATCGACGGGGCATTTCAAATCTTCGATCCCCTGCGGAGGATCGCCGCGGGTCAGATTCCGGGAGTCGACTTTCAGTTCTATCACGGCATTCTCGTGCCGTTTGTCCATTACCCGCTGTTCGCTCTGTTAGGCAAGACCATCTTCGCTTCGGAACTTTCCCGGCACTTCGTGTCGCTAGGCGCGTTTGTGTCCTCGCTCTACTTTCTATTCTTGGCTTATACCCGCAAGCTGCGAGCCGCGGCTACGCTTTCCACCCTGGCTGTGCTGCTGCTGCTCGTTTCCGGTGCATATGGTCTGATTTATCCCGGCGTTAGCCTGCCCGGTTTGCGCAGTACGCCGCCGCTGATTCTTTTCGCGATTCTGCTATGCGATTTTGAAGCAGTTCGCGCGGCGGTGGCGCTCGGGTTGGTTGCCGCCCTGGCGGTGGTAACGAGCACCGAGCATGGCTCGGCGGTCATCCTGGCATTTATCGTTGCGGCGGCGATTTTTGCCGCGCGCAATGGCGAGTTCGCACGATGTTGGCGTCCGGCTCTGGCATTCATTATTTCGCTCGCAATTGGACTCGCCGTGTTCCTTGGTTCGCTGTCGCATTTTCGAGGGATCTTGTCCATTCTGAGATACAACTTCGTCGATGTTCCCAAGGATCAATACTGGTTCTTTGGCTCGCCGCCGGCCAATGCGCCGGCTTCTCTCGCAGACCTTTTCGCCGATCCCAGGGTCTGGGCGCCGCTGGTAACGACTCTCATTCTATTGCTCGCTTCGTTAATTGCAGTCGTACGGCGGCCTGCGAAATCGATGGCTAAACTTCCTCACTTGGGCGTCGCCATGATGTTGTATGCGCTTGTGACCTTCACGTCTTATTTAGCGAGATACAGCCCGGAATATTCATTTCCCGCTATCAGGATATGTAGTGTTTATTTAGTGTTGGTTGCCGCGAGCCTTGGCGCGCCGTTTGTCGCCCGGCTTCGTTCCAGCGCACCGGCAAAGACGGCATCGGTCCATATTGCAGTGGCGGTTCTGGCCATCTGCTTGGTGGCGTTCCGGCCCAACGATCTGGATATCGGCGGCCTGCGAGCGCGGATCGCGGCGCTGAACTCGCGCCACTGGCAACCCGCGCTCGACCTGAATTGGCAGACGTACCTCAACACTGCCGACGCGCTCATGCCGGAAGCCGCAGGCAAGACGATTTGGGCGACCTACAGCGGACTCTTGCACGATCACTTTGGCGAGTTCAATCCATCGACGGACTACATCATTCACGTGCTCGGTCCTCAATGCCGCGATGAATATCTCCGCCGGTTCCGGCAAGTGAGACCCGCCTACGTGGAGACGTTGCCTTCGGGCGGCGAGTTCATATGGGAGGAGTGGCTGCACAATACGTTCTGGGATTTTTATCAGGAATTGCTTCTAAATTATACCCGGAAAGGTGTTACCAATCACTCCGTGATTTGGGAAAGAAAGTCCTCCGGAACCGCGACTCTACGAGCCGCGGGCGTCGTCGCCGAGGGCCATCTCAAAGGGCCGGTTTCGTTGCCATTGCCCGAGGCTTTCGGCCCCGAGCAGTTGTTGGTTGTCGAACTGGAATATGAAACGCGAAATCCCTGGCGATGGCTTCCGATTATCGGACGTTCTCCTCGCTTTGTGGTCCATTGGGACAGGGTGAGCGGACCCTTTTTGACTCATAGTATGGCTCTGCCGGATTATCGCTCTAGCGTGCGTTTCTCGCTGCTCCCGCGTCTTAGGCAGTACCCCAGTCAGAACCCCCGGCTGCAATTCAGTGTCGAATCTTTGCTGCCCGGGGCGGCAATCGACGTGCGTCGAGTGAGTCTGAGCGTGCTCTCCCTCGATGCAATCGACTTTTACGAATTTGTCGGCGGCCGGGCTGCTCCGGCCGAGTTGCGCGCCGTTTCGTTTACCGATACGAATTGGAAAGATGGCGTCTGGATCAATTATTCCGCTCGCAATCAGGCGGGTTTTTTCGTAATCGCAACCAAAGTGCGTAACCAGTTGCTGGCGCATGCCAGCGCGGTGGTTTTCAACGCGTCGGGGCGGCGAAAGATCCAATCGATCGAGCGGAACGGCCCTTATCTGAACGTCTTTGTGGACGGTCCGCCGCTGTCACCGTCTGGCGATGGGTTTCCGAATCCGATCAAGGCGGAATGAGTGAGATAGCTCACCCTTCTAGAGCAGAACTTCGGTCTAGCAGCCCGTGTCTAAAACCGCTCCCTCACGGTCGCGGCTCGGTAACATGCTCAATCTACTGAGCCGCGACCGTGAGGGAGCATAGAGTTTGTACTTTTAGACACGGGCTGCTAGAGCAGCGCCCGCAAAGCCTCTTCGATGGTTGGAAACACGATCAGCAAGTTATGCACTCCGCTCACTTCGAACATCGTTTTCAGCCGCGGCGAGGGTCCCACCAGCGCGTACTTGTGCTTCAAACGCTGAGCGGAAATATGCAGCCCCATCACGGCGCCCAACGCCGCCGAATCCATATAGGGAACATCCGTCAAGTCAACGATCGTAACGGGTTTCGGGTTGTCGCGCACGATCCTTTGGAACTCGAACACGTTCGCCATAAGAAACGGCTCAGACAGCTTGAGAACCCGCACTTCCGGGGGATAACCATCCGGAAGCTCAATCTTCAGTTGTTCCACTTGCTGGAGTGTACACGCTGCGGGGCGGAGGCTGCAACTACAATTCGGTTACAAATCCACTACAATTGACCCAGATACCGCAAGCCTAACACTGTGATGTCGTCGGCTTGCGGCTTTCCCGCGGCGAAGGTTTGGATGTTCGCTCGCAGCCCGTCTATCAATTGATCCATGGCGTCAGCGGCATGCGCCGCGAGGTATTGTTCGAGTCCGCTCTCGTTGAAGAACTCGTCCCGAGGATTGATGGCTTCGGTCACTCCGTCGGTGTACATGAGAAGGCCTTCCCCGGGGGCCAGCCGCGCTACCTCAGTCCGGTATTCGATCCCTTCCAGCAGGCCGAGCATCGGACCGCTCTTTTCCCGCAGTTGGCGCAACTGCCCGTCACGGCAGAAGAGATAGGGCGGATTGTGTCCGGCACTGGAGAAGAGAATCTCCCCCGTGCGCAGGTTGAGGACGCCGTAGAAGAGAGTGATGAACATTCCAGAGGTATTTTGTTCCACCAGCGATGCGTTGATGTGCGTCAGGCACTCCCCCGGTTCCGTCTCCAGCCGGGCCGTGGCGCGCAGCAGAGTCCTGCTCACCGCCAGATAGAGCGCCGCCGGCACGCCTTTGCCGCTGACATCTCCCACGACAAAGGCCAAGTGGTCCGGATCGAGCAGGAAGAAATCGAACAGATCTCCGCCGACTTCCCGGGCTGGGATCATGGAGCCATGCAACTCGAATTCGCTATGGTCCGGAAAGGCCGGGAACACGGAAGGCAGCATGGATCGCTGGATCATGGCGGCGTGTTCCAACTCCTGCGCCCGCAGCTTTTCGGCCTGCTCGATTTCCGCCAGCCGCGCGTTTTCGATGCGCACGGCAGCCATGTTGGCCATCACCGTGAGCAGGCTCAGATCGTCCCGGGTAAACTCGCGCACAAAAGTCACGGAATCCAGGTAGATCAAACCGATTACGCGCTCATCGGTTTGCAGCGGGACGGCCAGAATGCTGCGAATCTGGTCCGCAACAATACTCTGATGCGCGGCCAGTTGAGCGTCCAGCATGGCATCCCGCACCAGCAGCGAGCGCTTTTCCCGCAATACCAGGTCGCGCACATGGGAGCTGATGCGCAAGGCGCCGCCCTGGTTCGCTCGCAGCTTCAACTCGTCCGATTCCAGGGTCATCAGAACGCCGCGCGACGCTTGTACGGCCTGCACCGACAGGTCCAGAATCAGGTCGAAAAGCCGGTCGAGAGGAAGGTGCGTCGCCAGTTCGCGGCCGGCGCGGATCAAGGCGCGCATGTGCTCGCCGCTGCGCACCTGGTTCTCAGCCTGGAGCATGGTTTCGAGCGTTCCCGATTGAGAATCGTCAGCGGCAAGAGCGCGCGAGTCTTCCACAAAAACCACCGTTTCGTCCGGGTGGCCCTTTCCGAACGTCAGACTCAACTGCCCGGCCGTGATTCGATCCTGGCCGCCAACCACGGTCGGTTGGTCGATCCGCGATCCATTCACCAGCGTGCCAAACGTACTCCCGAGATCGCGAACCACCCACTGCGTGCCCTGACGTTCGATGACCAGGTGCTCCCGCGAAAGCCCCGGAATGTTGCTGTAAGAGAGGTCGTTGGCCGGAGAGCGCCCAATCCGGTAGCTGTCCCGATCGAGCTCTATCGTGTGGGTCTTTTTGTCAGGCGTTTGGATCGTGATCAAATCCCGCATGCGACTTGAGTCTAGCGCAGGCGATAAACCGGGGCGACCCGCTGTCTTCTTCACACCGCGACGTGCTGCGTCAGATACTCCATGACCTCGGTTTCGAACATGGGATGCGAGAAGTGATAACCCTGGCCATACTCGCAGCCAAATTGCTGCAGCCAGCAGGCTTCCTCGGCGGTCTCGATGCCTTCCGCCACTACTTTCATGTGTAACGCGTGCGCCAGTTGGATCACCGCGCGAACGATTTCGGTGTTGCCGTGCGAGTGGTCCAGGTGATGCAGAAAGGAACGGTCCAGCTTCAGAGTGTCAAACGGGAATTGGTTGAGATAGCTGAGCGAAGAGTAGCCGGTGCCGAAATCGTCGATACTCAGCCGGACGGAATTCGCCTGTAGCTTCTTAAGTGAAACCAGAACTCCTTCGACGTCCTTCATCACGGCGGTTTCAGTGATCTCCAGCCCGAGCCAGGACGGATCGAGACCGGTGAGCTGAAGCGCTTCCATCACTTTCTCGTCGAAGTTTCCGGTGGCAAACTGAACTCCCGAAACATTGACGTGAAGATAGGGAAGACGACGCCCCGGAATGGCGGCATGAAAGCGCAGCATCTGGCGGCAGGATTCCTCGAGCACCCATTGGCCGAGTTCGAAAATGACTCCAGTCTCCTCCGCGACGCGGATTACCTGGTCGGTAGCGTAGGGTTTACCGGCGCCCGCGGGCCAACGCAGCAAAGCCTCCAGGCCAACCAGGCTGCGATCGGCGAGGGTGACAATTGGCTGGAAGGCGACCTGAAAATCGCCGCGCGCCAGCGCGTCGCGGATGGAATTGCCCAGCCGCAGCCGTTCGGTAACTTGAGCGCGCATGGCGCCGGTGAAGACCGCCAGCCGGTTTTTGCCCAGCACCTTGGCCCGATACATGGCGGTATCGGCATCGCGAAGAAGTTCGTGCGGGGCGGTGTAGCCGCGGTTGTAGACCGCTATGCCGATGCTCGTGGTGACGTACACCTGATGTGTAGACACACGAAATGGCGCGGAAAGAGAGTGACGGATCAGCTCCGCCTGCTGTCTGCCGTCCCCGTAGCCGCTAACCAATACCGCAAACTCGTCGCCTCCGAGGCGGGCCATCAAGACGCTATCGGCTACCTCAGCGGGGCCGCAAGAGAGTGGGCCGCAAGAAGAGAGCGTCCGGCGCAGACGTTCGGCGACTTGAATGAGCAGTTCGTCGCCCGCCGTGTGGCCCAGGCTGTCGTTGACATACTTGAAGCCATCCAGGTCGAGAAACAGGACCGCCAACGGTGTCCCAGCCGCTCTGGAAGCTTCCATACGGTACGCCAGCGCCTCACTCAGATAGGTGCGATTGGGAAGGCCGGTCAGCGGGTCCGCGGTTTTGGACGCGGTAATGTCCGTCAGCGCGCCACTGATGCGTTCCGGGAGGCCGTCTGACGAATACACCGCCTTGCAGCGGCTACGCACCCAGCGGTAGGTGCCGTCGGCGTGGCGCAGGCGGTGGTCCAGTTCGAGATTCGGCTGGGCGCCACGCGAGTGGGCTTGGATCGCCTCGTGCAACCGCATCAGGTCGCTAGGGTGCACGCGGCTAAACCAATCTCCGATAACCTGCGGCGTTTCACCGGGAGTCAGGCCCAGGATCTCGTTCCAGCGCGGCGAGGCGTACAGTTCTCCGCTCGCAACATTCCAATCGATCACCACGTCGTTGGCGCCTTCCACAGCCAGAGCATAGCGGCGCTCGCTGTGCTGCAAACGGCGCTCGGCGCGGCGGTGGCCGAGATGATTGCGGATTCGCGACAGCGCCACCCGGAAGTCCAGCGGCTTGGTGATGTAGTCGTTGGCCCCAGCTTCCAGTGCTTCCGACACGGATTCGCTTTGAGCTTCGGCGGTGACCATGATGACCGGAAGATCGCGCGCCGTTCGCTTCTCGCGCAGAACGCGGAGCACTTCCATGCCGCCCATCTGTGGCATGGACCGGTCGAGCAACACCAGGTCGAACGGAGCGTTGGCTACTCGTTCCAAAGCCTCCTGGCCGCCGGCGGCGCTTTCTACCTGAAACCCGACCCGTTGGAGCCGCCGCGCCAGCATTTCGCGGCTGGCGTCGTCATCGTCAACCACAAGAATGTAGCCCTTCTCATCGCTGTCGGCCGCCGCGGTTTGGAAGCCGGAGTTCATGGCTGGACAGACTCCACCGGCTGGGTGGCTCCCGCAGCCAGACTCTGGATCAGGCGGAGCAACTCTCCGGTGTTGGTTTCAGCCTTGCGAAAGACGCGTTTCACTTGCTTCAGCCGGTCCATCTCTTCCCGGTCGAGATCTTTGCCAGTGACCACAATCACGGGAATCGCGTCGCAACCGGGCTGGCTCCGGGCCTTGGACAGAAACTCGAAGCCATCCATCCGCGGCATCATGAGATCGAGCACGATGCAAGCCGGAACGGATTCCCGCAATTTGTTCAATCCCTCCAAGCCGTCGGCGGCGGCCAGAGTGCGGACACCATGCCTCTCGAGAGCCTTTCTGATAAGGTCGCTGGAATCCCTGTCGTCTTCCACCACCAGCACGTGCCCGGTGACCGTGGGGCCGCCTGCGTTCACTGCTTCGAGGAGCCTAGCGGACTCAACCGGTTTTTGCAGAAAGGCCACGGCGCCCAGATCGAACGCTTTGGCTCGATCCTCCACCACCGTCATGAGAACTACGCGGCTGGAGCAAAGTTCCGGATCGGCTTTCAGCGCGGAAAGCACCGACCAACCGGAGATGTCCGGCAGCAAGATGTCGAGAATCACCGTCTCAGGATGAAACTGGCGCGCCAGTTCGAGACCGGCCACACCTTCTGTAGCGGTCAGCACCTGGTAGCCTTGTTTGCCGAGCGTGCGGCTCACCAGATCCGCGACGAGCACATCGTCTTCGATCACCAATACGGTTTTGGCGCGCTGCGCGGCTTGCGGGGCGTCTAGCGGTTCAGGCCGCACCGGGAGTTCGACGGCCTCTCCCGCTGGAATCAGGACCACGAACGTACAGCCTTGGCCGGCGCGGTTGTCGAGTGTCACTGAACCTCCCAGCATTTCGCAGAATCGCTTGGAGATGGCCAAGCCCAGGCCGGTGCCGCCGTAGCGCCGGGTGGTGGATGGATCGGCTTGGGTGAACGGCTGAAAGAGGTTGGCGGCCACGGCGGGGTCGATTCCGATTCCCGAGTCGGTTACGGACAGCTCCAGAAAAGCATCCGGACCGTTTTGCCGTCGTTGGGCCGCCAGTGAAACACTTCCGTTATTTGTGAACTTGCAGGCGTTAGACAGCAGGTTGTGAAGAATCTGGCGAACCTTGGTCTGATCGCTTTCGACGATGCCCAAGGGGCCGGAGATGGTCAGATCGAGCCGGTTGCCATTGCGGCGCGCCATCGGCTCGATGGTGGCAATCGCTTCCCGGATCATCGGCAGAGGATCAAACCGCTCCAGAAAGACGTCCATCCGTCCGGCTTCGATCTTCGAAATGTCGAGGATGTCTCCGATCAGAGCCAACTGCTGGCGGCCGGCGTCGCGGATGCGTTCGAGATCGCGCACGAAATTGACCCGGCCCTCGGACTCGCATTCTTCCAGCAACATTTCGCTATAGCCGATAACCGAGTTCAGCGGAGTTCGCAACTCGTGGCTCATGTTGGCCAGAAATGCGCTCTTGGTGCGATTGGCTTGTTCGGCCTCTTCTTTAGCGGTCCGCAATTCGCTCGCCCTCGCCTCCAGCAGATGGTTATCTTGCTGGCTCTTGCGATGGACGCGGTTTAGCTCGCGGGCCTGGTGGAAAAGATAGGCCAGATAAACCACGAACATCGCCGCCATGGCGTCGCCCCGTGTGCCGCCAATGGCGAGATGCGTCAGGATGGAGGGAGTGAAGAGCAGAATCAGGTACCAATAAGCGAGCGGGCGGTCACTGGCATGGGTCGCGATGCTTCCGCCAGCGGCTCCGCTCGAGCAAACCAGCATCAACAGGGTGGGCCAAGCGCCATAGCCAAAAGTCCAGAATATCCCCGCCAGCAATAATCCCCAAACCAATGCCGAGCCGGCGCTGGCGAACCGCAAGGGGTTAATTTGCGGTTTCTCCGGCTGCTGAATAATCCCGCGGCTGAGATAGATCCGCGCTGCCGCCAGCAAGACCACCGCGACCGATGCGGACAGCATCATGCCAGGTTGTTGGGCGGCGGAATTTGAGCTCAAATAAAGAATGGCGAGAAAAATAGGGTAAGCGTAGCTTGATGCTTGCGCCCGGCTAGCCAGCAGAAGCCGATCTTGCCGCTGGTCCTGTTGGATCGAAGACTCTCGCTCTTCCATTGTCTGGGTCTAGCTCGTCTATCGGCCGTATAAGGGCTTTTCTTTAACACCCAACTGATTCAAAACAATACACAAATATCCGGAATATGCCAGTGCCTCGATTGCTGACATCCCGGCGCGGACGTTGGTTGCTCTGTCTCTGTTCAAAGCCGCAAGAATGCCGATAATTGGCTATGCCAGTAACAATCCAGATTCGGGACGAGGTTATTCCTGGACAACGCTCGGCTGCGACGGCGATCACAGTCCAGCACGCCGCATCCACCACCAGGGAACTCATTCGCAACCGCGTGCAGCAGGAAGTGGAACGCTACAACCAGTCTTTGCCCGAAGTGTTTTGCGGACTGGTTCAGCCTGAGGAATCGGAACAAATCCTCAATGGCTTTCGAATGAAAACGGCGCGACTTCTCGATTGGAAAGCTCAGTTTGACCGTGCCTGTTCCAGCTTCGAGCGAAACGGGTTCCTGGTGCTAGTCGACGGGCGCCAGGTGATCGAACTGGATGAGCCAATCGGGTTGCGGGCCGGCTCAGAAGTACAGTTTGTGAAACTCGTGCCTCTGGTTGGTGGCTAGCCGTGAACATCTGGGATACCTTGCAGCTTCTCCAGCGCCGAAGGGACGACCTGAAGCAACAAGACTCGAAGCCGCCCGCCGAGGCGAGCGCACGCATGCGGGAATTCATGACGGCTCTCGATGCGCACCCTCTCGCCTTTACCGAACGCGATGCGCTCAAAATTGTTGAAGAGCCTCTTAGACGCTTGAAGACGGCGCCAGCGGAGGAGAGACTTGCCTTTGTCTTCGAGGCGCTCGCCTTTCTCGTGGAACCAAAGAGCATTGCGGCGCAGTTGGCGCTAAAGGGCGTGGTCTCGAACTTGTTGCGCGGCGGCTTGCCCCTCACCACCTTGGACGCGGTGCGTCTGGTCGAAATGGTCTCTGAGCGCCGGCAGACATTTCCCTACAAAGCTCTACTTTCCGCTTTGCAAGAGGTTACCTTAACGCCGGCCCTGAAAGACGCTCTGCTCCGGTTGCGCCCGATGATCGACGAATGGCACGGCGGGCGCGAAATGCAGGAGATCCACGAACGGATCGATAGGCTGGTTCACGGCGCAAACGAAAGGCCCGCTGCCGCCGTGGCCGGTTGGACCCGGCAAGTATTTCAGGAGATCGACCGCTCGCCGGAGCAGATGGCTTGGCGCGGTCTCTTGCTTCACGCGCGATCCTTAACGCAAAGCAACGCGTCGCGCAAGTGGCAGAATGAGGCCGTTGAATACGTCGACAAACTCGGCCGCGCGGAATTCCTGGAGGCCGCCCGCCGCTGGTTGGCGTTGGGCCCGATGCCTGAAATGCCAAACGTTCAAATGCCGGAGGACGAGGCGGACTATCAGAAAGGGTTCATCTGGACGCTGGGCGCACTGGGCGATACTTCCGTTGCGGCCGATATCGCCGATTTCGCCTTTGCCTGTTTTCGCAAGATACCTCAATTAGGCGCGGTGTCGCACCGCGTTGGCAACGCTTGCGTCAATGCCTTGGCCGCCATGCCGGGCTTGAACGCCGTGACGCAGATTAGCCGCTTAGCCATGCGCGTAAAGTACGACGTCGCGCGGCGGTTGATTGAGAAAGCGCTGGTAGAGGCTGCCGCGCGCAACAACGTCAGCCGGGACGATCTGGAGGCCATGTCCGTTCCCACGTTTGGACTGAATGAGAATGGTGTTCGAATCGAAGAGGCGGGGAGTTGCCAGGCGAAGCTCGCTGTCGAAAATGGCGTAGCGGTTCTAACCTGGTCGCGTGACGGCAAGACCGTAAAGACCGTTCCCGCTGAAATGAAGGCGCATCATGCCGAATTGCTGGCGGAAATAAAAAAGGCAGCGAAAGAACTGGACGCGGTTCTTTCCACGCAGCGTTTGCGATTGGAGCGCCAGCTCTTGTCGCAAACTTCCTGCGTCTTCGATCGCTGGAAGGCTTGGTATCTGGATCATCCGGTCACGTCGGTGTTCGCCAAGCGGTTGATCTGGGAGATCGAAACCGGTGGAGTTTCGAAGACTGCCGTCTGGTGGCAGGGACAACTGGCCGACTGGGCGGGAAATCCCGTGACGGCGGACCCTGGCGCCACCATCCGGCTTTGGCATCCCATCCGCGCTCAGGTGCAGGAGGTGCTGAGCTGGCGATGCTGGCTCGAAGACCATGGGATCCGCCAGCCGTTCAAACAGGCGCATCGCGAAGTCTACCTGCTGACCGACGCGGAGCGCGAGACTGAGACTTACTCCAACCGTTTTGCCGCGCACATCGTGCTTCAACATCAATTTTCCGCGCTTTGCCGGGAACGCGGTTGGCAGTTTACGTTGATGGGGGAGTGGGATTCGCACAACACGCCTTCTCTGGAGCTGCCGGCCTACCACTTGAGCGCTGAATTTAACGTGGACTTTCCGGAAACTCCGGAGGTAACGGGCCACGCGGTGTATCGGACCATCGGCACGGATTGCGTTCAGTTTTTCGCGCTGGAACCGAAGCAGCGACGCTTTGAGGTACGTCAGCGCATGCCATTGCGTCTGGCTGATATTCCGCCAGTGGTCTTCTCCGAAGTGATGCGCGACGCAGACCTGCTGGTCGGCGTGACCAGTATCGGAGCCGATCCTACGTGGCGCGCCGAGCGCGGCCGGGACAATCCCCACGCCGAATATTGGCTTCGCTTCGCGGATGGCGAGCTTTCCACCGGCGCGGAGAACCGCAAGACCGTTCTGGCCACTTTGCTGCCGAAGCTGGCGATCCGGGACCGCTGCCGCCTGCAAGGCCGTTATCTATTGGTCCAAGGCGAATCGAACGAATATCGCATTCATTTAGGCAGCGGCAACGTAATCATGGAACCGGGCAGCCGCTATCTCTGCATCGTCCGGGGTTCCGGAGACACCGCGGCCAGCGTCTCGCTGCCATTTGAGGGAGACACCATGCTGGCAACGATCCTCAGCAAAGCGTTTCTGCTTGCCAACGACAAGTCGATCAAGGACGAAACAATTCTGAGGCAGATTCGCTAGCCGTAGTCCAGGCAGCCGTAAAGCAGGTCGTACCTTTCGGTGTAGAATTCTCCGTATGCGAGCGATATTACTGTGCTGGATTGTTATTTGGGCCACGGCCGTCGCCCAGCCGCAGCGGCCGAACGTCACCGCGCAGCGCGAAGCGATGAAGAAGCTGGCTTTCCTGGTTGGCGCCTGGACTGGCGAAGCAACCACGATGCGCCCCAACCAGACCATCAAGGTCAAGCAAACCGAGGAGGTCACCGCGAAGCTGGACGGACTGGTGCTGTTGATTGAAGGCACGGGGCGCAACCCGGATAGCGGAGAAGTGATGTTTCGCGCGCTCGCCACGGTGTCCTATGACGATGTCGCGGGCGTGTACCATTTCCGCGCGTATAACGAAGGCGCTTATCTCGACGCCGAGCTCAAGGTTCCTGAGAACGGCTTTGAGTGGGGCTATAAGGCCGGACCGGCGCAGATCGCGTTCGCCATGAAACTGAATGACAAGGGCGATTGGGTGGAAACAGGTGACGCCACGATCGGCACCGGCGCGGCCCAGAGGTTCTTCGATATGACGGTGCGCAAGCAGAAATGATCGCGTGGCCTGTCGAAGCAGCTCGTTCTTGAGGCGCCTGCCGACTCGGCGACCTGTCGGATCTGCTCCCTATGAGGAATTCGTTTACGGATTTACAGGTCATGCGGTTGAAGACCTGTTTTCTTAGAGACCTTCGCCAGCAGTGAGGGGCCAAGCTCTTCAGAATCGTGGAAAGAGAAGAGGGTAGTCCGCCCACCCTTCCCGTTTCATGATTTTATGAGAGCCTACCGTCCGATGATGCTGCCAGCCGATGCGCTTCAGAGCAGCGAAGACGCGTCGCGCCTTAGTCGCGGGCCATGCGCTCACGCAGCGATCTCAAATACCGTGTCCGCGGAATCGGGAGACAACTCGCCGTGAGCGATTCGATCGCGAACAATCTCCCCCGCTGCTGACTGTGCCCGCTGAACCGCGTCCTGCCTCGAATCCCCGTAGAGCAGAATGTTCAATTCTGGAATTTCAGCAATCCAGCGTCCGTCGACCTCGCGGCCCAACTCGATTGTGAGCCTCATGCCCACAGCTTAGCACCGGTGGCCTTGGCGTAGACGTAGGTCATGTGTGCTCGGCAGGTTGGACATGTTCTCCTCGCCGTGTGACATCATAATAACCGATGGAGAAATTCCGGGAGACCCGACTCATGCGCACAACCGTCTTACTTATCGCTCTTGCCGCCCTGGCATCCGCCCAGGCTCAGAAGGAAACTGAATGGCCGACCTACAACGCCG
>DATFZA010000565.1:0-3297 GCA_035314765.1 Bryobacteraceae bacterium | reverse complement strand
CGAGAGATTCCAATTCGCGTCGTTCCTCCGGGGTCAAGATCAGTGGCGTCTTGGGGCGTCCAGTGCGCATGCTTCCTCCTTATAGAGGAATACGCATAGGGCGTGCTATTTGTTTCAGTTATTTCTGTTACATGACGCTAGTTTGTCCTTACCCCAGCGCGGAAACTGCAACCGCAACCCCAAAACCTTTCCTTCTAAGAGAAAAGACCAAGTCGGCTGGCGTCGCCGCCGGGGACAATGGCTTCGCTCTTCCAGCGTTGCCAAATCATACGGATCATAGCGGCACTGCCAGCGATAGAACGTCTGGCGGCTGATGCCAAAGTGACGGCAGGTGTGGGCCACGTTGCCGCGGCGCCGATAGAAATCCATCCAGGCCAATCGCACCCGCGCTTCCCGGCTCAACTCCACTCCGGTGCGCGCCAGCCGGCCCGAACCGGGCGGTTTCCCCTCGCGAATTTGCATTTTGACACTCTATTCGAGTGTCACTGATCATTCTGAACGAGAGCACCGGCAGTTCCGCGAACCTGGCCCGGTTCAACGCCGAAGCGGGAATGCAAAAAAGAAACAGGCCGGCGTCGACCGGCCTGTTCTTGCTTTGTTGCGTGAGGTTACTTGGCTGCTCCGACGACGCCCTGCACGAAGGCCGCGCCATTCGGAGTTCCGACGCCGGTTACGTTGTCCCATCCCGGACCAGTGGTCAGAGAGGTATCGGTGCCGAAAGTGAGAACGTACCAGCGAGTCGATAGGCCGTTAAACAACGCGCTGACGTAGTTCGTGGTGTTGCCCAGCGGCGCCGCGAGATCATCCGGAGATTCGTACGTGGGAGGATTCGGCGGGTTGTAAATGACGCCGGCCACGTTGTCGGACGAACTGACCGCCTGCACGTCGGTTGTGGCTTCGGCAGGCAGACTGTACATGTACGGAGCCGCTTGCCCGGGCCAGGTGCCGGCCGCCTGCGCAACAATCGCCCACAGTCCCGAGAACATGGGACAGGAGAGACTGGTTCCGCCGACTACGCCGACAAGCTGCTGGCCGGAACTTGGATCGGTGTAGATGAACTCCACGCCGGTATAGGGATCGCCCACATAGGAAACGTCTGGGAGCATCCGTCCACTACCGGTCAGGCCGCTCTGATAGTCGGGTTTCGCCCAGACCTCGCTGGTTCCGCCACCGCCTCCATAGATGAAGCCGAGTTGCAGCGGTGGAATCACCGGCGGATTCGGACTGTAGCTGGCGACGCGAGTTTCGTTGTTTCCCCAACCGGTTTGCAGCTTAATGCTCTTGTCCGGGTTCAGGAAGAGGCTGGTACCGCCGACCCCGGTCGCATACGGAGAACTGGCGGGCATAGAAACCGTGGTGACACCGAGACGATAGGAAAAATCGCCGTTATCCCCGGTCGAGAAGTTGACGGAAACACCGAGGGATGCCCCAAGCTCATTGAGCGTGTTCTCAACCACCAGTTCCGAGGGCAAATAGGTCTCGAGGACGATTTCCCCGATACCCCAGCTGTTGGAGACCACCGGGGCAAGCCCAGTTTCGATGGCGTAGAGGATAGAAAGGTCGAGGTTCGTGAAGGAGTTGTCCGCCGCCAGGACCAACGCGATGTTGGCGCCGGGAGCGACGGCGTGTGCCCACTCCACGTCGAGCGAGGTTTCCACGTTCCAGCTTCCATTCACGCAGTCCGAGTTGCACGAAGTTGGGCCGGTTGGCATGGAGATCTGAAAGTTGCTTGAAGACAACTGTGGCAGATTGTTGAGCTGCGAGAAGGCGTTGGCGTCGGCCTGAATGGTATCGGAACCATAGGCGTCGATGATCGCGACCGTCTGGCCAGTGCCATCCAGGTGGCTTTTGTAGAGAGATTTGAGCCCATAGGCTTTTTGGATCTCGTTGGCGTCATAGCCGCAATAGGGCAGATTCGGGGGTCCGGAGTTGATGTTGGAGCCGTAACGATTGCCCGAATACACTGCGCGTGGGCCGCCGCCCGGAGTTTTGAAAGTCTTGGTCTGCGGCGGGCGGAAGCAATTGCCGGTAAAGAACAGGCCGTTGTTGCCGACCGACAGTGGAACCGGAGGAACTGGTTTGCCGCTATCCGGGTCGATGGCGCGCGCGGTGTGGTTCTCGTATCGTAGATCACTCACCTGGACGGCGTTGACGACTGCGCCAGCCGCTCCGGGAACGGCGGGGATTGCCGCAGGAAGGCGGTGAACCTCGCCATTGAGCGACACACGGTTCAGTTGCACGCCGGCGGCGCGCTGCACATCGGCCACACTGCCGCGGGCCACTACGTAATGATTGAGTTTATCCGTGGCCACCACTGCGAGGTGGTTGTTCGCGAGATGCTGGCGAACCACCGCCAGATCGGCAGCCCGCGGCGCAAATTTCTCTTTGTACTGTTGCAGGGTTAGCCAGTGGTGATAGTTGGGCGAAGATTTGTCATACATCTGACGGACGAGCTCGTCGAATGCGGCCTTGTTTTGCTGCTTGAGCCAGAACGTAACGGTAATTTGCTTGGACAGGGTTTCCGGGCCCAGAATCTGGGCACCTGCAAGGCCTCCGCCGCGTGCCGCCTGCGCGAGCGCTGGGCTGGCGACGAACAAGACCAAAAGACACGACAATAGACTGGCAGTCAAGAACTTAGATGTGTTTGCGGACATAGCTTGGCGCCTCCTGGGAGATATGGGGTTGGGTTCCCCAGCAGTACAGGACTAGTGAAGACTCGTTCGAATCGCTTTCGGGGGAAGGTTAGTTAAACACAGCCGTCGACGGCGACAGGGCCCCACAGATCCAGCCACTGTTGCCGCATTTCAGTCATCTGCAACGCAACCAGATATACGACTTCCGGGTACGTCTGTCAATCGCTCGACCAATATCGGTCGACGAAAACGGCGGCCGCGACGCGATCGGAAGGGCGAGCCGGGAGACTCACCGGTCAGCGAACCTCAGTTTTTACCCGGCCCTTTTCATCGGGAATACCCGAGAGCCGGTAGATCCAGTTGTAGATGGTATCGCGCCAGACAGCCGCTTCTCCCGCCTGGTACTGCAAGCGCGACAGCACATCGCGGTAGCGCTCCTCATCGATGTGGCCCTGGAGTGCCTGCCATTGCCGAACAAAGCTCTGTGCTTGTTCCGCGCCGTCATAGTGGGAGTCGTAGACATGTTGAATGACAGTCTTTCCCGAGTGCAGGACGTGGGTATAGGGCACATGATGGAAGAACAGAAGTAGGTTGTCAGGGCAGTTGGCCAGCGATTCGTAGAGTTTTTGCACCGCCGGCGGATATTGGCCGATATACCCGGTGC
>DATFZA010000564.1:0-3458 GCA_035314765.1 Bryobacteraceae bacterium | reverse complement strand
GGGAACGTTCACCATTGTGGCGCACTCCGACTCTCCTTTTCAATATCACCTAAAGGCGACTCGCGCGCGCTTCGTAAAGCCGGCCGGCCCTCCTGATCGTGTGCTCCTCCCATTCGCTGACTTGGCTCAGGCGAATTCTGTGCCAGTGGATTGCCAGCCAAATCATACACCAAGCAGACCCCGAGATCGTCGAAGAGTGGAAGTGGATGGGGACTCCCGTCTTCTCCCACGGCGGCATCGTCTGCACCGGAGAGACCTACAAGAACGTCGTCAAGATGACCTTTGCCAAGGGAGCTGCGTTGCCGGACCCCTCCGGTCTATTCAACTCCAGCCTCGACGGGAATGTCAGGCGCGCCATCGACATCCACGAAGGCGACAAGATCGATAAGGCGGCCTTGAAGGATCTCCTCCGCGCCGCTGTGGCGCTCAATCTCATGGGCAAGAGCAAGCCAAAGCCCCGGCGAGCGAGCGGCAAGCGGGCCGGCTAGCGGGAGTTTACTGAGAATGAAAGCTTCAACGCAGGTTGCGGTCCGGCCATATCCCCTCCCATAGCCGGTGGAACGCCCAGCCCATCGACCCGAGAATACCGTTGATCGGGCACGCCCGCTAACTGCAAGACGGCGATGACAATGTCTCGTCCTACCCTCCCCAAGACCTGAAGGGATTAGCACACCGGCATGGAGCCCTGGGGTATGGCCGCAACTAAAGCTTAGTGAAAATTTTCCGATAGAACCACAGAACCACTTAGGAGGTTCTCATGGTTTTTCAGCACTGGGCTGGCGGTTCCTGCGCCAAGATGCTGTTTTGTTTAAGCAGCCTTCTGGTGCCCGTTTCCGCCGAAGATTCTGTGGCAGGACGGTTGCGGACCGGCTCCCACCTGTTCCAGGAGGGAAACTATGCTGGTGCAATTTTGGCATTTCAAAGCGTGCTCGATGACGCCAGCCTGACTGGAAAAACGGAGCTTACCCGCGCCCAGGCGTATCATCGCTTAGGTTGGGCGTATTCGGCTTTGGATCAGGATCAGAAAGCCCAAGCCGCATACCGGCGCGCCGAAGCGATCCTGAGTCCGCTCGCTGAATTCCACTATCCCTATCTTTTGAGACTGTTGGAAAGTGAGGCGGACCTCGAAGTCAAGCGGCGCCAATACCCAACGGCTCGAGCGTTGATGGAACACGCCGAGTCGATCGTGGTCAGGCTCGCGCCCGACGACCGGCTGGAGGCCGCCAATCTGTCGGAAGAGCTGGCGGCAATCGATCAATTGGACGGGAAGGCGGATCGCGCGGCGGCCCGCCACCGGAAAGCGCTAGAGGTGATTGAGGCGGCTGTGGGGCGCCAGTCCGGCGAGTGGAAGCGCGTGGCGAACAATCTCGCGGTTTTGCTCCTGATTTCCGGCAAGAGAAACGATGCGCGGCATTATATCGACGAGGCCTTGCGCGGCCGGGAGTCGCTTGCCGGTATCGACCGCGTGACCATGGCGAAGTTCTTGCTCACTCGTTTCGATGTCTACTTCGCCTCCGGCCAAAAACGTGAGGCCGAACGCGACGTTCTCGAGGCGCTGGAGATCTTTCAAGCGCAATTGGGACCTTCCAACCGGCTTACCGCCGAGGCCTTGCGGCGGTGCGGCGACGTCTCCCGCGCCCTGGGCCACAAGGCCGAAGCGCGCGAGTATGAGCGCCGGGCGAAGGAGTCGATGGACGGCAGTCCCAGCGTCCAACAGGAAAAGAATACCGTCAGCGCTAGCGAATTGGCCCGCGTGTCGAGTCATTGAAAGCGGAACTGGCGCGCGGCGATATAGCCGAGAACCAGCGCGGCCAAGGCCAATACGCCAACTTGTGGCAACACCGAAGCTGGGCCGGAGCCAAAGTTTACTAACTCGTGCAAAGCGGTCATGGCCAGACCCGCCGGCGTGAACTTGGAGAATTCCTGCATGGCGCGCGGCATAATCTCGATGGGCCACCAGCAGCCGCCGACGCAGGCGAGCGTATTCGCAACCAGGCTGCCCCCGGCCCCGGCCTGAACCCGCGTGCGGGCGAACACTCCGATCAACAGACCGCCCGCGGTCGCCATGGCCGCGTAGAAGAAGAGCACACACAATACCATCGGAATGTTCCGGCCCCAGTTGACGTGAAACAGCGCGGAGCCGGCCAGCATGGCGAAGACAATTTGCACCGCCGCGAGCAGCATGCGCGCGCCCCATTTGCCCAGCACGACGGCGCCCCGCGACATCGGTGAGCAACCCAAACGGCGCAGAATACCCTGCTCCCGCTCCGCCACCAGCGTCGCGCCGCTCGAAGCGAAGAGGATCATCAGCAGAAAGAACACCAGGCTGCCGGGGACGGCTTGCTCGAAGCCACTGGGAATCGTTCTCCGCTGGCCGGCCGTTTGCACGTCAAGAGTGAGCAGACGCGGTTCGGATTCCAAATGCGCGATCGCCGCCGCGTCGGCATGGGGAAGGGCGGAAACATCCGCGGAAAGCTGAAAGGCGGCTCGCGACAAGCGCTGGCGGTCGAAGTCGTTCAGGATGCCGCCGTCCTTGCGGCGGAATTCCAATGTGACCTTTTGACCAGCGAGCACGGATTGCGTGAAATTTTCCGGAATTATGAGAAGCGCCGGAATTATGAGAAACGCCGGCGTTATGAGAAACGAATGATCGCCGCCAAAATCACGCTGCACCTCATAGCCCAGTTTCTCCAGGCGGGACACCAGAACCTCGGCCAGAAATCCCGCGCTTGGCGGAACGGCTACCGTGAGGGGATCGCCGGTAGCGGGTGAGTTGAACTGCGCCGTAATGGTGCCGATAAAATACATGAACACTACCGGCAGCACAAAGGCCCAGAGCCAGGTCTCCCGGCGGCGGAACATGTGGCGGGCGTCGGCGGACGCGAGAAACCAACCGTCTTTCAGAAGACCCATCGGCGCACTCTCCAGGAGAGAAATACGAAGCCGGCGGCGGCTGCCAGGGCGAAAATGCCAAAGGAAGCCAGATCGACGCTCCCGTCGAGGATCTGTTTAAGGCGGGTGATGAACCAGCCGTTGGGCGTGAAGCGGCCGATCGCAGCCAGCCATTTCGGCATGATCTCGAACGGAAAGAAAGAGCCGCCCACCATGCCGAAGAGAAACAACATCAAGCGGTTGATGAGAATGCCGGACCGCTCATCGGCCGTGAAGACTTGCAGGATCGCGCTGATAATGTACAGGCCGACGCCGGCGCAGGCCACCCACAAGATCGCCACCGGCGCGTGGGCGGCGGACGCGGACAGAGCGAAATGCGCGGCGGTGATTCCCAACGCGGCCAGTAGCGCAAACAACACTCCGGCGGACGCAATTTTTCCTCCCAGAAACGTCGCCAACCCATGGCTGGATGTGAGCGCCCGGCGCAGCGTGCCCTGCGCCTTCTCCTTCCACAAATCATCGGTCAGCGATTGACCCAATCCGAAGATCGCCAGCATCAGCATGCC
>DATFZA010000563.1:0-24872 GCA_035314765.1 Bryobacteraceae bacterium | reverse complement strand
GTCCGGTGCTTAAATTCGCGGGGGCAGCGGTCCTCTTGCTGCTCATACTCACCGGACTGATGGGCTCGGCGGGGTTGGCGGCCCAAGTCGGTACTGGGCTCGGCGCCGACCCGAACGAGCGAACTTACTGGAGACGGACGTGGCGCGGCGGCCTGGTGCTCGGACTCACATTCATTCTGCCGTTGATCGGATGGCTGGTCATTCTTCCCGGCACGCTGATCGTCGGGATCGGGGCAAGTGTGAAATCGATACGGCGCGCCCGCCGTTTCCCGGGCCGCCCGGCATTGGACCCGCATCTCGCGGCTAGTCAGCGCTAGACCCTAACGCCGGGCCGCAAACGGTAGGCAAACGATGACCAGAAAACAATTTCTACTGGCGGGAGCGGCCATCACTCTTACCGGATGCGCGGGCATCCCGCCCCAGCTCCTTCCCGGGCGGCGCAAGTTGGAGCCAGACGCCGGTCCCTTTGCGTCACCGGCCAGCGATTCCGTCGATCTGATTTCCCATGTTCTCGGCAGGCTCTCCTTCGGAGCACGAGCCGGAGACTACGGACGCGTATCGGGCCTGGGCGCGATGCCGGAGGAATCGATCCAAAAGTATATTGCCGAACAACTCGACGCCGAGCACATCGACGACTCGGCGCTCGACCATGCCATCCGGCGCATCGAATCCCTTTCCGAACCTCTGGGAGAACTGTTCGAATACAAAGAAAAAGTCCTGCTCGGCGACATGACGCGCGCCGCGATCCTGCGCGCCGTCTGGTCCAAACGCCAACTCTACGAGAAGATGGCGCAATTTTGGACCGATCACTTCAACATCGATTCATCCAAGGGCGACTGCCGTTGGCTCAAAGCCGCCGACGACCGCGAGGTGATCCGCCGCAATGCGCTGGGTAGGTTTCCCGAACTGCTGCGGGCTTCCGCCGCGAGCCCGGCGATGTTGTGGTATCTTGACGGTCGCGTCAACCGCAAACAAAATGGCGCGGACAGGCCCAACGAAAACTACGCGCGCGAACTGCTGGAACTGCACACGCTCGGCATCCGCGGAGGGTATACCCAGCGCGATGTGATGGAGGTCGCGCGCTGTCTCACCGGCTGGACCGTCCGCGGTGTGAGCCAATTCAGCAAGGGCCGCGTCGATTTTCATCCCGAACAGCATGACGACGGCGAGAAGAGTGTTCTGGGGCAGCGCATTCCCTCCGGAGGGGGCGAAAAGGATTTCGACCGCGTCTTCGAGATTGTCAGCCTCCATCCGGCAACCGCGCGCCACCTCGCCGAAAAACTGTGTCGCCACTTCATTGCGGATGAACCGTCCGCGTCACCAATCCGCGACGTGGAACGCGCCTTTCTGGCAAATCGAGGCGATATCCGCGCGGCGCTCCGGGCGCTCTTCGCGACCGGGGAATTTCTGGCTGCGCGCCGCAGCAAAGTGAAGCGCCCATTCGAATTCGTCGTCTCCGCGTTGCGCGCCACGCAGGCGGAAACCGATGCGGGTCCGGCGCTCTTCGATTACCTCGTTCGAATGGGTCACGCGCCGTTTCAATATCCGACGCCCGAGGGTTACTCCGATCGCGCCATGAATTGGATGGGCACGCTACTGTGGCGCTGGAAGTTCGCCGCGGCGCTCAGCCGCAATGAGATTCCCGGGACCACAGTGCGCCTGGACCGATGCGCTGAAGGTTTCGGCGGCGCGCAAGGATTCGCGGCTCACATTCTGCGCCGGCGTCCCTTACAGGACGAAGCCGCAACTTCCGGGACGCCCGCGGACACACTGGCATTGCTGCTAGCGTCGCCTGAATTTCAGAGGTGTTGACATGCCGGATCCAACAGCAGCAATCAGCGGCAACGGGGACCAGACGCAGACATTAGTTGTGATCTTCCTCCGTGGCGCAGCGGACGGTCTGACGCTGGCGCCGCCGGTCGGGGACGATAACTACTATCGCAGCCGTCCACGAATCGGCGTCGCGCCGCGGGACGCCATTGGGCTGGACGGCTTCTTCGCTCTGCATTCCTTGCTCAAGCCTCTTAAACGTGTGTGGGACGACGGTCATCTAGCCATCGTTCACGCCGCGGGGTCCGAGGACGATTCGCGTTCCCACTTCGATGCCCAGGATTTCATGGAGCACGGAGGCGTTGCGGCGGGCGGATGGCTGGGCCGCTTCCTGCGCCTTCGCGAGCGCCCAAAGCAGTCGCCTCTTTCGGCCGTGGCATTGGGCAAGAAGTTCCCCGAGTGCCTGCGGGGCGCCCCCTCGGTCACGGTGATGCAATCGCTAGACGATTTCTCGCTCGGCGCGAAATCGAACGCTTTGACCCAAGGACTCGGCCGCCTCTATGCCGCACAACACGACTTTCTGGCTGCGGCCGGCCGCGACACACTGAACGCCCTGGCGCGAATCGAAGGGATGCGAACATCGGTCTATCGTCCGGAGCACGGAGCCGAATACGGCGCGGACGATTTCTCTCTGGAGCTACGCCAGGCAGCCCAACTCATCAAAGCGCAGGTTGGTCTCGAGGCTGTTTCGCTGGATCTTGAAAATTGGGATTCCCACTTTACGCAAGACACTATCATGAATCCGCTGATGGCGAAACTGGCGACCGGACTCGCTGCATTCTATGTCGATCTTGGACCCGCTATTGAACGCACAACCGCGATCGTCATGACCGAATTCGGGCGCCGCGTCCAGGAGAACTCCTCCTTCGGCACCGATCACGGGCGGGGCAGCGTGATGCTCTTGATGGGCGGCGGGATTCGCGGGGGGAGGGTGGTCGGGAAATGGCCTGGCTTGGCCGCCGATTTCCTAACGGGCCCGGGCGACTTGCAAGTGGTTCAGAACTACCGGAACGTCCTGGCCCCCATTCTCCTGCGGCACGGAGGCGGTCCCCATCTCCCCACCATCTTCCCCGATTTCCAACTGAACTCTCTGGACGTTTATTCGTAGCGCACGCGAATTGGCCAGGCGCTTTACATCTTTCGGATGTATTGTTGCGTCGCGAAGTCCAAAATTTCATAAGTAAGCCTACGTATTGCAGGTCCCCTCGCTTACGTTCGGGGCTAGACGGGGATAGACGGGGCTAGGCGAAGCCGTGTTGCGGGAAGCTGTCACGCTAGTATTGCATTCGCCTGTTACGTTGCTGCCGTGGCAGAAGGCCCGCAGTGCTGGGGCAGCCAACAAAATCATCGATCTGCCCATCCTAAATATATGGGACTGGTCACGTTTTCACAGCACACCGACGCGCATTGGCACGCGATGGGCCAAACCTAAGATGGGCACGAAATAGATGGGCGCGAAATGCTAGACTCGTCACGTCTAATCGGCCAGACGATCGCGCATTACCACATCCTCAAGAAACTCGGAGCCGGTGGTATGGGTGTGGTGTACGAGGCCGAAGATACCAGGCTCGGACGTCATGTCGCGCTGAAGTTCCTGCCTGACGAACTGGCGGGAGATCGACAGGCGCTGGAACGGTTTCGGAGGGAGGCACGCGCGGCCTCCGCACTCAATCATCCAAACATCTGTGTGATTCACGAAATCGGCGAAGCCGACGCACAGACCTTCCTCGTCATGGAATTGCTGCAGGGTCAGAACCTCAAGCAAATGATCGGTGAAAAACCTCTGCAAGCGGACGTGCTCGTGGACCTCGCCTGCCAGATCACCGACGCGCTCCGCGCAGCGCATGCCAGGAGGATCATTCATCGCGATATTAAACCCGCGAACATCTTCATCACCTCCGACGGCCAGGTGAAACTTCTCGATTTCGGTCTGGCGAAAGAGGTCCATCCGGGCGGCAATATGAACACGGACCCGACAATGGACCAAACGCTAACGACGGCCGGCGCCATGGTTGGGACCGCGGCGTATATGTCGCCGGAGCAAGCGCGGGGCAAGGAGCTGGACACGCGGACGGACATTTTCAGCTTTGGCGCGGTGCTATATGAGATGGGAACGGGGGTGCAAGCCTTTCGCGGAGACTCCCCGGCGGATATTTTCGACGGCCTGCTAAATCGCGCTCCGGAAGCTCCCGTTAAGCTGAATTCGGCCCTTCCCGCTCGGCTTGAAATCATTATCGATAAGGCACTGCGGAAGGACCGGAATCTGCGTTACCAAAGCGCTACAGAGCTGCGGGCAGACTTGCAGCAACTGAAGCGCGACACGGAATCAAGCCGCACGACTCGCGGGAGCTTACTGAGAAGAGCGAACCCAGGGAACCGGTTCTCAGGGTTGCGCTCACGGAGGGTCTCCATCGTCAGCGCGGGGTTGGCCGCCGCTCTAGCAGTTGGGTTTTGGTTTCCGCACGACCCTCATAGGACGCATGCATTGCAGCCAACAGACACAATCGTGCTGGCCGATTTCGAAAATTCAACCGGCGATGCGGTCTTCGACGATACGCTCAAACAGGGGCTGGCAACCGATCTCCAGCAATCGCCTTTCCTGAATATTCTTCCCGACCAAAAGGTGAGGGCGACCCTGAAGCTGATGGGCCGGTCTCCGGACGAGCGCCTCACAGCGGAGGCCGCACAGGAACTCTGCCAGCGCACGGGGAGCAATGCCGTGATCGCGGGCTCGATTGCGAGCTTGGGCAGCCGATATGTGATCGCTCTGCATGCCGTGGATTGCCGGACGGGAGAATCGCTGGCGAGACAACAGGCCCAGGCGGCAAAGAAGGAGGAAGTGCTGGACGCGCTGGACCATGCGGCCACAGGCCTGCGAAAGAAAGTGGGGGAATCGCTCGGAACGATTCAAGAGTACGACATACCCCTCTTCCAGGTCACCACACCTTCGCTCGAAGCCTTGAAGGCCTTCTCGCTTGGGGGCAGGGCCGAATTCACGAAGGGCTCATCCGCGGCGATTCCGCTCTTCCAGCGCGCCATCGAACTCGACCCCAACTTCGCCCTTGCTTACCAAGGTCTGGGGGTCGCTTACAGGAACCTCGGAGAACTCGAGCTGGCCAATGAAAACCTCCAGAAGGCGTATGATCTGAGCGGCCGCGTGAGCGAAGCGGAGAGGTATCGTATCGCTGCCGCCTACTATAGTCTGGTAACCGGGGAACTTCAGAAGGCCGAGCGGATCTATGAGCAATGGTCCCAAGCTTATCCGCGGAATTCCGCGCCCCACAACAACCTGGGATTCAACTACTCGGCCCTGGGACAATACGAGAAAGCCCTTCCTGAATATCTCGAAGCCACCCGGTTGAGCCCGGATGTTGCCAATCACTATGGCAACCTCGTCTATGGCTATTGCCGTTTGAACCGTTTTCGCGAGGCGCAAGACGCCTATCGACAGGCGATTTCACGCAAGCTGGAAACCACCTTGATGCACGGCTACCGATACGGCGTTGCGTTCCTCGAGGCCGACCGGGAAGAAATGCAGCGCCAGGCCGACTGGGCCACCGGCAAACCCGGGTCGGAAGGCTTTCTTCTGTCCTATCAATCGGACACGGCGGGCTTCTTCGGGCTGCTCGGAAAAGCGCGGGAAATATCGCGCCGCGCGGTGGATTCCGCCCGGCGGGCCGCCCAGAAAGAGACGGCTTCCGATTGGGAGATGAATGCCGCCCTGCGGGAAGCGGAGCTGGGCAATGCGGCTGAAGCGCGCAATATCACGGCCGCAGTCCTGCCCCTGGCCGCAACGCGGGGAGTGAACATTCTGGCGGCCGTGGCTCTGGCGCGGGCAGGAGATTCCGCCCGCTCGCAGAAGATGGCGGACGAGCTGCAAGAACAGAATCCGCTCGACACCACCATCAACGGTTACTGGCTGCCCACCATCCGCGCCGCCATCGAAATCGATCGCAAGAACGCTGCCAAAGCCATCGAGATCCTTCGGACCGCGGCTCCCTACGAGCTGGGTAATCCCAGCCCGCAAGCAGAGGTTGGCGCAACCCTGTATCCCGTCTATTTACGCGGCCAAGCGTACCTGCTGCTGCGCCAAGGAAGCGCGGCTGCCGCGGAGTTCCGGAAATTCCCGGACCATCGGGGAGTGGTGGTCAATTGCCCGCTTGGCGCGCTGGCGCGATTGGGCCTGGCCCGCGCGTATGTCCTGCAGGGCGACGTCGCGAAAGCGCGCGCCGCCTACCAGGAATTCCTCACGCTCTGGAAAAACGCCGACCCGGACATTCCCATTCTCATCCAGGCGAAAGCGGAATACGCGAAGCTGGATCAGCTCGTATTGGAGCTGCCTGGAAAGCTGGTCAGTGCCCGATAAGCCACCAAGTCGCCGATCTGAGCGCGTGGGTGCGGCGGCACACCGGCCTGTCGACCGCCTTCATCGCGGGAATTAGGTCTTCAGCACCTCCGGGTCCCGAATTGCGCGGATTATTCGCCAGCGCCGAAATCGCCCCCCAACGCACTTGCGAATCCTGTCCATCATGACAGGCTAAAGCCTGTGCCACCTTCATCCAAACCCTTGGCAGCATAGGCGCCACAGGCGCGAGCGGATTTCTTCAACATCTTTAACCACCCCAGTTTTGGACCGCCCATCAACTATCTGAGTTCTCCTCTATTCGGGCAATCGACACAGATGCTCGGAGCCTCGCTCGGAAGCGGCGGCCAGAATGGCGGCCTCAATCCGCTGTATCAGATTGGGGGCCGAAGTCCGTGCAACTGGCGCTGAAGCTGCTGTTCCGATCGCCAACATTTGTCGCCAGATTCTGACTTCTGGCGAGGGCCAGGCCGCTCCATGGTTCAGGGTTGGATTCCGGCTCTGCGAGCGGCTTCACCAAGTCGCGGCGAAAACCGTACCTCGTGCTCAACCAGCCGTGTCACGATGGCGAACAAGAAGCTCGCGGAGAGCCCGCACATCAGCACACCGGTGAGACTTTCCACCGGACCCAAGCTCCGCCACATCCGGGGAAGAACAAGATCTCCATAGCCAACGGTCGAATAGCTGGTTGTTGAAAAATAGAATGCGGATTCCCACGATGGAAAGCAATTCCAGCGATAGAATGCGGCCCACAGCAGGATCTGCAGCAGATGCAAGACGATCATCACGCTGGTAAATCGCACGATGATAACGGCGGAGCGCACTGGGCCGAGCCGGTACGTCTCCCGGGCAAAATGAGCTAATCCCCAATTGATGAGCGCGGCCATACCGGCACACTGCAATGAAAGTGTCAGCGTTACCAGAACTGCGGCAGCGCCTGCTTGGTGGAGAAAGCCCATCGCTCAGGTCCTTGCTGCCCCGGCGATCGAGGAAAGCGCGCTGGGGTATTCAGAGGATGGGAGCGGCACCCGAGTGAATTTGTTGGAAGCCTCGGCGGAAATGGGGAAACTCCTTCGGAACGAGCTACGGTTCAGTCTAGCAGCCGTAGGAGATGCCCAATGCGACTTGGTGGCGTGATTGCAGGTCAACGCCTGGTTCATCTACTTATTTCATGTTTCCGGCCTTGGCGTTGCGAGATCCTCCAACTGTTCCATCTCAGAGAGATACCGATATGTCCGCGCGGCTTCTTGCTCGTCCACCTTACTGACCGCAAACCCGACATGCACCAGGACGTAGTCTCCGATCCGCGGATCCGCAATGTACTCCAGACACGCCTCGCGAGTTATGCCCCCGTAATCGACGCTGCCCATCCTCATGCAGCTCTTTTCGTGAAGCTCTACAATCTTTCCTGGTATGGCGAGACACATGGCGATCAACAGGCGATCAGGCGTACAATGTTCCTGGGTAGCCGTCGAGAACCGCGTCCCACCAGATACCGGGCCGCCTGATGTTCAGCGCCGGGCTACACGACACATTGAGCCTCTTGAGTTCGCTCAGCACCATGCTCATGACCCGCGGCACAGCCCGGCGAACCGGAGTTGTGAGGCTCGCGCCGAGATCGAAGCAGCTACCTTGGACCCCGACCAACAGAAAATCGGATGGCATCTCTCCCGTCAGTTCGACCAGCGAGAGCGACTCCTGGAGCGCAGGCGAGTGCGGGTCTAGCCGTGCGCGAGGAGGGTTCCGCAAGATATCGCTCTTGCGATACAAACGGATGCTGCCTGGCTCCTCGTCAAACTGAGCGGCATCGACGAAAATGACGGCATCGACCCCCGAAAGGTAGATAGGAAGGTCAAGACCCGGCGTCCCGAGGTCAATAATTTCGAGCCCGGCTTGAAAGTCGTACTGCGATTCAAGAAACTTAATGGCGAATGGATTGCTGCCCGGAACCAGCTCCAACAGTGGATATGTTGGCGATAGCCGCGTCGACACCCCTTTGCGAAGCTAAAGAACTTCTCGGTAATTTGACGAAAACTCGCGAATTGTGTGGCGGGCTCGTCAAATTGTGTGGCGGCCGCGCCGCTATAGTGCAGTCTTCAGAGCGGCCGAATCGCTCGCAAATCCACGGAGTCAGTTGTAATCAGACCCGACGAGAGGATTTCAATAACTTCCTGTCATGAGAAGGAGAATTAGGACCGAGAAATGCAAGTAAGTTGGACGACTCCCCGAAGGGGCGGATCGGAGGAGAAACCACGCAGCATCCAGTCTTCCGGCGTACACGAAAAACAGCCGGTGAGAACCGCTGAGATCCAGGCCGGTCGAGGCGTCGACACAGCAACAAACACGAAGACTCAAGTTCAGTCTCTCTACAAATAGACGTTCATCGACAATGACAAAACATCGGCAGATTGCCCCCCGCTAACTATGCCACAAGCAACCGTGAGCGACAAAGCTAAACATCCCATACTTGCACTGCTGGCCAGTGACTGGGTCAGCATGTTAGGCGTCGCGCTGGTGACGACCGCCGGCTTTTCCTGGTTGTTCGCTCTACCAATTCAGTTTCGCGGGCACACCAGTAATCCGTACATCGGCATTGTCCTCTTCATTGTGATTCCGATCGTCTTCATCTTCGGTCTAATGTCGATCGCCCTTGGGATTTACCTTGCCCGCAAGCGTATCCAACAAGGGCTGTCTGCCGTCCCCGATCGGAAAACCTACCTTCGGAAGCTGGCAATGTTCTTCGCCGTAGTCACCGCAATCAATATCGTCATCGGAACACAGGCCACATACCGTGCCGTCCAGCATATGGAGACGGTCCAGTTCTGCGGGCAGAGTTGCCATGTCATGAAACCAGAGTTCACCGCACATCAGAACTCGCCGCACGCGAGGGTTGAATGCGTGGATTGCCACGTGGCCCCGGGCGCGACTGGATGGCTAGAAAGTAAGATGGCCGGCACTCGACAGTTAGCCGACGTCGTTTTCAACAGCTACCACCGTCCCATCGAGTCCGCGATCGAAAGCAACCGTCTGGTTCCCGCCTCCGGCACCTGTGAACAGTGCCACTGGCCCCAACAGTTTGACGCCGTCAAGCTTCGCGTGATTTTTAACTATAAAGACGACGCCAGCAACACCAAGACGGAGACCGTTCTGATGATGCTCACCGGCGGGGGGAACCTTGGCGGCATCCACGGAAAGCATTTGGGTCCCGGAGTGGAGATCCATTACGCCGCAAGCGATCCCGCCCGTCAGAGCATTCCTTGGGTGGAGTACCGGAATCGAAACACAACGGAGGTCCGAACGTACCTGGCCGACGGCTCAACTGCCCAGTCTGCCGCACATCTACCTCGGCATCAAATGGAGTGTGTCGACTGCCATAACCGTCCGACTCACACGTTCGATCTTCCGGAGCGCGCCGTGGATAGAGCCTTGGGTCTGGGACAGCTTTCTGTGACGCTGCCCTTCATTAAGAAGAAGGCCGTCGAGCTGCTCAAAGCGCAGTACTCGAGTAACGAAGAGGCATCGCGCGCGATCCCGGCAGCGTTAGCTCGCTTCTACCAGCAAAGCGATCCGGCCATTTCATCGCAGCGCTCTAGCGACATCGTCAACGCGGGCGCTGAAGTAGCCGCAATATACAACCAAAACGTGTTTCCGGATCTGAAAGTCACTTGGGGTACATATCCCAACAATCTGGGACATACCGACTTCCCAGGGTGCTTTCGCTGCCATGATGGAACGCACTCAACGCTCGATAAGAAGACGACTATCACGCAGGACTGCAACAGCTGTCACGAGCCGCTCGCGGTTGAAGAAGCAGCTCCGGAAGTACTAAAGACGCTCGGTCTCGCAGACCGCATCGCAAGTCTCCAAAAACGATAGAGAAATGGACCATCACTATGAGAAAGACTGTTCTGAATTTCGTCGGATTTATGAAATGGTTTTGCCATTGCCTTTTCGGGCGAACGCTGGCCGTGGCAGTCATAATCGCACTGTGCTTAACCGGTGCGAGCACCAAGCATCGGTATTCCGCGCATGAGAAGGCCTTTTATGCCGACGCGTCAACGGTCGAATTCGTGCGTCCGGGGTTGACGATTACCATCAACTCGGCCCAGATTGCAGGGGACGGGACCATCACCACGGCGTACACTTTGACGGACCCCAATGGGCTGCCCTTGGACGCGGCGGGCGTCACGACACCGGGAACGATCACCTTGGGTTACATAGCGGCAGTGTTGCCAAACGATCAGGAAGAGTACACAGCCTACACAACACGCACTAATTCGGGGCCAGCGGTAGCGTCGACGAATCAACCAGGTCCCGATTCAGGCGGCGTTACAACCACTACTGGGCCGGGGCAATACCAGTACGTTTTCCACACCAAGGCGCCCAGCGGGTTTGACACCACCGCCACCCACACCATTGGCATCTACGCATCACGAGTACTGACCGTCTACAACTTGGGCACCAACTACGCTAGCGAGGAATTCAACTTCGTCCCGAATGGCGCGAAGGTAACCAAGATTCACGACCTCATCAAGACCGCTAGCTGTAATTCCTGTCACGACCAATTATCGTGGCACGGGGGAAGACGGCGGGGGATTGAAATGTGCGTGCTCTGCCACACCCAGCAAAACGTGGATACGACCACCGGGGGCTCGCTCGATTTGAAGGTCATGATCCACGAGATGCATATGGGAAACAAGCTGCCAAGCGTGGTTGCGGGGAAGCCTCTGATCGTGAATGGGACCGACTTCTCTGCGATTGCTTATCCGGCCGATCCGGGCGATCCGCGGCGGTGCGAAACCTGTCATTCGCAAACCACCGGCGCCGCGCAAGCCACAGCGTACCTCACTAACCCGACGCGCGCGGCCTGCGGCGCCTGCCACAACGACGTGAACTTCGCTACCGGCGTCAACCACCCTGGAGGCCCACAGTTAGACGACAACCAATGCCACGATTGCCACATCCCTCAGGGCGAGATCGATTTTGACGCCTCGATTAAGGGTGCGCACGTAGCTCCCACCGCTTCGAGTCTGCTTACGGGCCTGGCCGTCAATATAGCGAACGTGCAGAACGGCACGGCGGGGAACGCCCCGGTGATCTCGTTCACGGTTCAGGATGGCAAGGGTAATGCGCTGCTGCTCTCCCAACTCGGCTCCGTCTCTTTCACCATGGCTGGTCCGACCACCGACTACGGCTATACAAGCTTCGGAAGCGACACCGCGAGCACGCCTGGTTATGTCACCGAGAGCGCCGCTAAGTCCACTTGCGATGCGAGCGGGAACTGCACGTACCAGTTCACGCACACCGTTCCGGCGCAAGCGACGGGGACGTATGCGATTGGCGTAGAAGCGCGGCGGACCGAGGTGGTGCTGGCAGGTACGACTGCGCAGCAGAGTATTACATACGGCGCGCCGAATAAAGTTGTTTACTTTTCCGTAGACGGCTCCCCGGTGACGCCGCGACGCCAGGTAGTCGCGATCGCCAATTGCAATCAATGTCACGTGTCGTTGTCGGTGCACGGGGCACTCCGCAACAACACTGAATACTGCGTGCTGTGCCACAATCCTTCGAACACCGACGCGTCCCAGCGGGTCAATGCTCAGGTCGCCGCGGATAAAGCCGCTCCGCCACAAGGGATCACTTTCCCACTATTGGTCCACCGCATTCACGATGGCGTGAACATGGTTGCCGATGGCGGCTCGTATACGGTAGTGGGTTTCGGTGGCAGTCACAACGACTTTTCGGGCACTCTGTTTCCAGCGATGGCCCCGAATGGCCAGGCGACGGACTTGGCCAACTGCTCACTCTGTCACGTGAACGGTTCGGAGGCCAACCTGCCCATAGGATTGAACAATGCCGTGAATCCGCAAGGTTGGATTAATCCGGAAGGGGCCACGGCAACTGCGTGCTCGGGATGCCATGTGGCACAGGACGCCGCCTCGCATTTCCTGGCCAACACATCGCCGCTCGGTGAGAGCTGCACCGTCTGCCATCAAACCGGCGCGGCGTTCGACGTCGAAAAGGTTCATGCGCAATATTGACGCAACGATACTGTGCACTTATTTGGCGAGAGCAGTAAGAAACTAACCAATTGGGAGAAAAGATATGCGAATGATACTCACAACAATTGACTCTCGCTGGCTGGTCCGCCGCGGCGGCGGCTTCAGCCGACCGATGCCAAAGCAGACCAAGCCGTAAACGACAAGTCATGCAAGTCCTGTCACGGGCCCGATGGAACGGCGAACCCAGCCATCGCCAAGATGATGAGGGTTGACATACAAGATCTGAAGTCGGAGCGCCGCAGTCCAGGCCCTGAGCGACGACGACATAAAGAAGATCACCGCCGGCGGGAAGGGCAAGATGAGGCCGGTCACCGCGGTCTCCGGGCCGGTATCGGATGACGTGTCGCCTGCATCCGCAGCCTGAAGAAGTAACCTTCGATGGATGCGAGGCCCCAGAGCGAATCGTCCGCGGCCACTCGCACTGGCCGCGGAGGAGTCGATGCTGGCGATCGGTCTGGGCTTCGAGCTTTGGTTAGGGTGAACAGTCGAACAGGCTGCTGACGCTGCGTGCCATTGCCTCGGTGAAGGTCATGCTGATTCCGTGCTTCGGCCGCAGGATAACCATCGGGCGCGCTTCGATCGTCTGGCCCGGAGCCAGATGGAGATCGTATTTTCTCAGCAGGACGCTCAGAATCATGAGAATCTGCAGCGTCGCGTAGTTACCGCCGATACAGCCCCGCGGGCCAGCTCCGAAGGGCAGATACGCGAAGGGTTGGTGAAGCTTCTCATTCGCTTTGCTGAAGCGCTCCGGGTCGAAACTCTCCGGGTTCTCCCAGTGCTGAGGCGAATGGTGGGCGCCGTAAATGAACACAATGACCGTCGACCCTCGGGGTATAGCGAGATCCCCTGCGCAGTCGTCTGAGAGAGCCACCCGGTCGACCATCCAAAACGGCGGGTAAAGGCGCAACGCCTCTTGCATGACCTGAGCGGCAAACTCGAACTTCGGGACGTCGGAGAAAGTTAGAGGCGCGTCACCTAGCACAGAATCGAACTCATGGCGTAATCTTTCGAGACATTCCGGACGCGTGCTTACCAAATAGAGAAGCCACGATAAAGCATTTGACGATGTTTCGTGGCCGGCGACCAGGAGTTGCATGCTCTCGCTCACGACCAGATCGTCGCTCATCCCCTGGCCGTCGCTATAGCGAGCATCCATCAAGATTTGCAGCAGATCGTGGCCGGGCGCGTCTTGCCGCCGCCTCCGGATGTATTCGAGCAGAATACCGAAGGCGCGGGCTCGCATTTCCTCGTGCCGGCGCAATTCGCCGGAGACGGCAAACCAGGGATTTAGGTAGGGCTGAATGGTTTGACGAACCATAAATTCCTGGATGGTCGAGATGGTCCGGCTGATGAGGGCGATGTCATCCTCTTTCAGCCGGGCGCCAAACAACGACCTGCCGACCATCCCAAAGGTCATCCTCATCAAGTGGGGATAGATATCGACGGGACCGACACGGGCTTGTGCGTCGAAATCCCGCAGCGAATCGGCGAGCGAGTCCTGCATAATCGACGAAAGAACATCCAGTTGTTTTCGATCGAAACCCTTCTGGATGAGGCGCCTTTGCGTGCGCCAGGCTTCCCCGTGGGTGGTGAGAAGACCCTTGCCCAGAAAGTGGCCCATACGCTTCATCTGAATTTCGGATTTATGGTAATTTTCCGAATTGGTCTTCAAGACGTGCTGAATGACGGCGGGATTAGTGGTTACGATGGCCTCTTTGACGCCCCCAAAATAGAACCGGAATGTGTCGCCAAGGAGTTCGGTGTACTTCGAGAGAACGCGGACGGGATTCCGGGCCATCGCGCGCGAATCCGCAAATGAACGGGCGCGAGAAACGACCGGCACGGTTTGGGGCAAGATTATGCCTCGCTGCCCAGACGTTTCAAAAGTATCAGATGATGCAAAATCGCCCGCGTCATGGTGGGATGTTGGCGATAAGGAACCCCGTACTCTTCGGCGGTCTGCTTCACAATACGGGTCAGGGCGCCGTAGTGGGTATGGCACACAAAGGGGCACAGGTGATGGACAATATGATGGTTGAGCCCACCCGCCAGCCAAGCTACCAGCGGGTTGCCGGTCGCATAGTCGGCCGTAGTCGCGAAGATGTGATAGACGCCGTTGTCGAACTCGCCGCGGCTGGAGGGAAAGTAAGTGCTGTCCACGGTGTGAGTGGTCTGGAATACGAGCGACACCGTCAAACCGACGATTATGTGAGTCAGCACGAACGCCAAAGCGACCAACAGGAGTGGTTTCCCTAGCAACAACACCGGCAAAACGATCATGTAGGTGAAGTAGAGCCCCTTACCCGCAAATAGGATGGCGTATTCCCGCACCGGATGTTTGGCGCGTTTCAGATATTCGTGGGACGGAAAGAAAAAGCACTCAAAGTCCCTGAAAAAAATATAGTCGAGTGAAAATAGAGCGTAAAAAAATAGCCCATAGATATGCTGGAACCGTTGCCACGGCGCACGCGGTTCGTGAGGCGTAAACCGGAAGATGCGGCGTCCCGTAAGCGCGTCATCCTCACCGTGGAGATTGATGCAGGAGTGGTGGCCCCGGTGATGGAGGATACGCCACATGTAGGAGTTGATTCCACAAACATCGAAAACATAGTTCAGGATTTTGTTTACAGACCGCACGGACGAGATGGCATTGTGGTTGCTGTCGTGCGCGATGTTCAGCATAAGAAATGTCTGAGCCAGTCCACCCAAGAGGTAAACGGCGACAAATTTCCATGAACCCGGATTGAGCGCGTAAAGAGCAATCCAGCTGCCGGCCAGCACTGCGATCCCCAAGCCTATCTTGGCCCACATTGAGCGGCCGGCTTTGGGAGAGATGTGCCCATCGGAAAAGAAACTGTCCAGGCGGCCACGTAAGACCTTCGGGAATGAAGACGCACTTGCCGGGCTAGCATTTGCCGGGCTAGCAGCGGAGTGCCGTGCCGGCGCCTCAGATGGTACGAGATCTTCGATGTCCGGCTGGTGGCTGATAACCGCCTCTGTCTCCGGCATCACTGGCACTGGCGCCCCCGCACGGGTAGCCAGCAGCGGATTGTGTTGCCCGGAAAGCGTCATTGGTTTCAGAAGACTGGTGGTTTCAAGAGACTGGTGGTTTCAGAAGACCATGTTAGCCTGAAAATCTAAGCAAGATCAAGGAAATGTGGAAATCACGGATTCCGGCGTGAAGCTCGTTCTTCGCATGTGATCCCGGATGTGGTAATGTGTAGCCTTGCTTCCGAGGTTCGTAGAACTCTGCTAACATGCATCGAATGGATGGTATGGAACCAAGACGCGGGCAATGGTGCGATCAGACACCAGCCGGGGCCCTGCGGGACCTGCTGGCGCGTCCGGTATGGACAATGCGAGGAGAGACACGCTGAAGTCAGTTTCACGCGTGGCTGCGAAGGCTATAGCAAAATCTGCGGAGGTATTGTCGCAGATTGCAAGCGTCAACTCCAGCGACCCCGGCGTCGATGTTCCACCTCCCCTGTGCATGGGGAGCAGAAATATTTTTTCAACTTCGGAGAATCGCGGATGGCGATGCCACCGCCTCACGCATAAAGCTGATCTATGAGAGCGTCGATTCTAGACAAGCTGGACAGGCTAGGGGATGAACACCCGCACAAACTTCTCTATTCGTACATCGATCTGAGCGGCAATCCGATCGAAGGCTACACCTACGAGTCGTTCCTCCACCGGACGAAGGTCATCGCCGGACACTTGCGGAGAGAGCATCGTTTCGCGCCGCACGACCGGCTGCTGCTCGCCTACCCGCCCGGCCTCGAGATGATTTGCGCGTTTTACGGTTGCGTGCGCGCGGGATTGATCCCGGTTCCCGTCTATCCCCCCAGTTCTCACGGCTTCCAGGGCGCGCTGTACAAAATGGTCCAAATCGCAAAAGATTGCCAGGCGGCCGGCATTTTGACCAGCAGAGACTACCATGGATCCCTGAAAACCAATCTCGCCAGAAGCGGAGTCTCGGCATCCGGAGTCGACACCGATTACATTTCCGGCCTTCCGTGGATCGTAACGGAGGAGTTTGTCGATAAGATTTCGGACGAAACTTTTAACGGCGCTGCGAAGAACGGCGACTCGAAGCTGCTGTTTCTCCAATACACGTCGGGGTCGACGAGAGATCCCAAAGGCGTGATGGTCACGCACGAAAACATCCTGCACAACTGTCCTCTCGTGATCGACCATAACGCGCCAGTGGTCGTCTCCTGGCTTCCGCAGTATCACGATATGGGGCTTATCGGGTGCTATATTTACCCGTCGCTAAAAGGCGGCACGACTTACGGCTTCGCACCCACAGATTTCATTCAGCGCCCGGCGCTGTGGTTCGACACCATAAAAACCTACGGGGCTAGCGCCTCGGCGGCGCCCAACTTCGCGTACGACTATTGCCTCCGCGCCGGGCGGCTTTCCAAGGAGAGCCTGGAAAATTGCGATCTCAGCTCGCTCCGGTTGCTGATGGCTGCCGCGGAACCCATCAAGCCTGGTACCTACACGCGGTTTCTGCAGGCGTTTCAGCCCTATGGACTTAAGTCGGAGAGCTTTTTTGTCGCCTACGGGCTGGCCGAGAATACGCTCGCGGTTTCGCACGGCGGCCGCAATATCGTTTCAGTCAACAAGAACGGCATCACGCTAGGGAAGGCCCGGATGACCACCGAGGCTTCAGAGATCGGCGGGGCTACCCAAATTGTCAGTTGCGGAACCCCACTGCCGGGCCTCGACGTAAAGATCGTGGATCCGGAGAAGCACAATGCTCTCGGGCCAGGCCAAATCGGTGAGATTTGGGTCACGGGAGGCAGTAAATGCCAAGGTTATTGGAATAATCCGGAACTAGGGCTAAAGATGTTTCATGCCCGGCTGGTGGACGACAGCCCCTATGACGACGGCTACCTTCGGACTGGTGACATGGGGTTCATCCACGACGGCGAACTCTTCGTTTGCGGCCGTATTAAGGACATGATTATCATCCGCGGGCAAAACTACTATCCGCAGGATATCGAGGAAGTGGTGGAGAAAGCATCCGGACTGATCCGGGCCAATTGCGTCGCCGCTTTCCAGATTCACGAAGACAGCGAGCCGGCGCTGGCGGTAGTTGCCGAAGTGAAAAATCCTAAAGCGCTTCCGGAAGCGCTGAAGACGGCCGCCGCGATCCGGAATCATCTCAACGTGGAAGTGGCGCTGATTTCCTTTATAGCGCCCCGCGCAATTCCGAGAACCAGTTCGGGCAAGATCATGCGCCACAAAACCAAGCAGATGTGGCTGGAGGGTAAGTTTACCGTTCTGTCGGAGTTTTCGCGTGAAAAAGACGCCGGATCTTTAGCGTCCGGTGCGGAAAGGCAGTCGCCTTTCGACGCATTGAAAGCCCGCTACAACCTGACCGGCGCGGAATCGTACAACCTGGTCGAAGCGGGGCTGGATTCGCTGGATCTGGTTGTCTTCATGCACGAGATCAAGGAACTGTTGAAGGACAAAGGCGCGGACATGCTAGCCAGGCAGGTAGATATCGGCCTTATTCAGCGTGTCAGCGTAGCCGATCTGTTTCGATTGGCCGAACAGTTGGAGCGGGCTCCCCAAGAAGCACTGGTTCTGCTGCGGCATTCCCTGACGGCTTTCCGTGAAGAACAGTGCGCGGCGGAAAAGCTGATGATGAGTAACGACAGGAAGCTCATCTTCGAGCCTCCGTCGCCGGCGTTATTGCCCGAGACACCGATCCTGGATCGCGTGCTGCTGACGGGTGGCACAGGATTTATTGGACCGTTTCTGGTGAAGAGCCTGTTGGAGCAGACGCACGCGAAGATCTATGTTCTCGTGAGGTCTTCCGACGAGTGCCAGGGCAGGCAAAGACTGAAGGCAGCAATGGAATCCATGGGGCCTTGCGCGGCCGGCCTGATGCAAATGTTCGAGTCCCGCGTGATTCCCGTTTGCGGAGATCTCGGCCAGCCAAAGCTCGGGCTGACGCCGGAAGTCTGGGATTTCCTCGCCAATGAAATGGACACAGTGTTCCATAACGGCGCAACCGTAAACTACCTGTTCAACTACGACCGGATGCGTGACGCGAACGTGCTGGGAACGAACGAGGTCTTAAGACTCGCGTTTGCGGGACGTCCCAAAAGCTTCAATTACGTGTCCACTACTTTCGTGTTTGGCTGGGCGGTTAAGAAAACGCTTTATGAGACCGACATGAACGAGAGCATGGAGCTGCTGGATTTCGGATACAGCCAGAGCAAATGGGTAGCGGAACAGGTTGTTATGGACGCGCGGCGCCAGGGACTTGCTACGCGGATTTTCCGGCCCGCACTGGTGAGTCCTTCGGTTTCCGGTGGCGGCAACAACTTCGATATCGCCGTTCGTTTAGTAGCGTTCATGGTGAATCATGGCATTGGAGTGGATGCCATGAACCAGGTAAGTTTCGTTCCAGCGGATATCGTGGCTAACAATATCGTCGCCATTTCCACCACTCCCGGAACGGCTAATCAGACTTACCATGTAACGCGGGACGATTACGCGAACATGCTGGATATTACCGGACTGATTACCAAGGCGACGGGGCGGCAGTTCGAGATCTTTAGTCTTGCCGATTTCGTTCCGGAGCTTATCCGGAGATGCAGGAAGGAGGATCTGCTTTTTCCGCTGCTGGATTTTCTGGTGGGTTCGGTGGACAATATCTCGGCGATGGAATTCAAGCGCTATGACAGCTCCCGCTATCAAGCGGCACGGGACGCTTCCGCCTGGGGCCAGCCGGATCCGTCTCTCGAAGATACGGTCCAGGGCATTCTGAGATTCATGCAGCGAAAGGGAATCATCTCGGCCGCGACTCGCGAACTCAACGCCATACCCGTCGGCCGGTAGATTGACTTACTGCTTCCGGAAGACCATTTTCTCGCTGATGCGCTGACCGGTTTGCAATACGCCGTTCGTGGTTAGCGTCATCTGCTGTCCATCGGCGGAAACCACCCACGCATCCTTTTGAGTAACTTTGTCGTCCCGGCGGTAACTTGAATTCACCGTGTGAGCATCCACAAGCGCGAGCGTCACGGTATCGTTGTTGGCATTTTTCAGATCGTATTCCTTGCCGTCAAAGCGCGCGGTGTAGCTGAAATCGCCCGAGAAACGGACCCCATCGTTTCCGTCGGCTTCGATCTTGAGCTTCAACCCTTGGCGTAAACGAGTCTTACTGAGATCCTCGGTCCATTCGCCGGCGAATGGGTCATCGGCGGCCTTGGCGCCTCCGCTCCGCATCCACACGCTGATCTGGCTGGCACGGCCTGGCTGCGAAGTGGTGCTGGTCAACTCGTTACCATCACTCGAAAGTTTGTCAAGAATCGTCGCCACCAGCGCTCCATCCTTCTTCTCCTTGATCTCCACTTGATGCTTATTGATCCTGCGTAGTTCGATTTGATTAAATGCTGGATTGCCTTGTACGGATGCTTGATGTCCGTCAAACTTCCCCGTGAAATCGACATGGGTCTCGCCCGAAGTTACAACGTGCACCGCATGGTGTAGAGATGTAATGGAGATTTTGTTAGGGGGATCCAGGGTAGACTGCGCCGAGATGAGTATCCAGGAACCAACGCGGGGATCTGTGGCTCCAAGTTGAATGGCCGCAAGCAGCCCGAGCAACGCGAATTTGCACATCGATCCAATTCTCGCAGACTCATTCGGACGGGCGGGCTCGCGCGGTACGGTGTGCTCTTTCATTGGAAGGCTCAGATTTCACCGTGGCCGGCGGAGCATGCGATGTGAATATTCTTAGCGGTGACGAAACGCCATGAGATCATGAATCTCGTGCATAGGCGCCGTTTCTGGCTGGCCGGGGTAGTGCTTGCCGCCGTCCTTGTGCTTCTTCCATTTTCTTTTCACGCCGAGCGCCATCTGGAGACGGCTACCCGGGTCGAAGGCAGCGAAGCGGAAACTGTCGCGCAGGAGTTGGCCAGCCGTTTTCGTTCGCCATTCGTTGACCGCGTGGTCCTGGTGATTCAGGGACTGCCACCAGCGGATTCCGATGAAGGAGCGAAGGCGTTAGCAACAATCGTGGAGGCACTGAGGGCGGAACCCGGCGTATCCGGAGTCGTTTCCCGTCTAGATTTGCGCGATCCGATTTTTCTAGGCAAAGGAGGAGGAACCTTTGTTCTCGTGGGACTCGCATCCACCGAGGGCCCCGTTGAGTCGTTGGTTCCCGCGCTTCACGCGCAGGCGACCGCACTTGAAAATCAATTGCGGGCTCATTATCCGGCGGTGAAGATCGAACTGACGGGTGAGGTGCCGCTTAATTTCGACATTCGAAAAGCCAGCGCCGATGATGTGCGGCACGGCGAAATTCTGGTGATTCCCGCGACACTCGCACTTTTGCTGGTGGCTTTCGGGAGCCTGGTGGCGGCCCTGATTCCATTGGCCGTTGGCCAGCTCGCCATCGCCACCACGCTAGCGATTGCGGGATTTCTGGCCCTGCGCTGGCACTTGTCCATTCTGGTTCAGAACTTGGCTACGATGCTTGGTCTAGGCTTGGGGATCGACTACGCGCTTCTCATGGTCAGCCGTTTCCGGGAAGCGATTTCCGCCGGTCACGACGGACTGAAAGCCGCGGCCGTCGCGGCCAAGCAGGCAGGTCCGACACTCCTGATTTCAGCCTCGACGGTAGGCATCGGATTTCTAGCGTTGTTGACGGTTCCTATCAGCGAAGTCCGTTCCATCGGCGTGGCAGGATTCCTGGTGGCGGGAATCAGTGTGCTGCTTACAAATACCCTGGTTCCGGCAGCGTTGGCGATGCTCGGTCCGCGGATCGACGGCGGCCGGTTGCCCTTTACCGCCAGGTTGGATGCGGCTCAGGCCGCACGCACAGGAAACCGCTGGCGGCAGTGGGGGAGGGTGATCGTCGCCCATCCCTGGCTGGCCATCATTCTGGCCGGCACGCCGTTGCTGCTGCTCGCCTCGCAGGCCGCGCGCCTCAGTACCAGTGTCCCCGCTGGGGATTGGCTTCCGCCGGCGGCCGAATCTGTTCACGCGCTGCACACCCTGGAACAAATGGACCGGGCCGGCATTGTCCAATCGTTGCGCGTGATTCTCGAACTTCCCGCGGATTCCATCGCGGAAACGGACGCGGGGTGGAATACACTCGATCGTCTCAGCAAGCGGCTCGCAAGCGATCCTCGTGCCAGCCGCGCGATTTCGATCACGACGGTGGCGGAGAGCAACCGGTCTTCGCTAAACAATCTCTCGCGTGAAACGCGTCGAACATTCCTCAGCCGCGACGGACGGGCGGCTCTGCTTGAGGTGTTACCCAAGGCTTCCGTTTCTTTAAACGATCAGGTCAACTGGGTGCGGGAGCTTCGGAAAACCGGCGCGCCGGCTCTTACGGGAATACACGGCGCCACGCTACGCATTGGAGGCATCCCGGCGCTAAACGCCGATTACGAGACGATTGTCAGGAACCGGTTTGTCTCGGTAACGGCGCTGGTGGTGGTTGGAACGCTCTTGGCGCTTCTAGGCGGGTTCCGATCGCTTTTCGTTGCCGTAAAGGCTATTGTGCTGAACTTGCTTTCGGTGGCGGCTTCGTTCGGAGCATTGGTTCTGGTCTTTCAGGATGGACACGGAAGTAGCTTCCTTGGAGTCCGTGAGGCAACGGGCAGCGTGTTCCCGCTGGTGCCGATTGTCGCTTTTGCCATCGTCTTCGGTCTCAGCATGGACTACGAGGTGTTTTTGGTGGCGCGAGTTCTCGAAGCGAGGAGGAGTGGGCTGAGTGAAATGGATGCGATCCCGGAGGGGTTAGCCAGAACCGCGGGCCTGATTACGAGCGCCGCCGCGATTATGATTGTGGTATTTGCGGCATTCACCTTCGGAAACTTCCTGGTGGTGAAGATGATCGGATTTACGCTGGCGGCAGCCGTGTTTATTGACGCGACACTGGTTCGCATTGTGATCGGCCCAGCGCTTCTTCGGATTGCGGGCGATTGGAACTGGTGGCCTGGCGGACTCGCCACTCCGCGTAGCGCGCCGGTGATGGCGAGCGGCGAATGAGGCACATCGATCGCGGGACGTTCCGGGTCAACGCGCCAATGAACGGTCTCGATCGTGCGCCGGGCTAGTTTCTTGGTGGTGTTCGTAGCGGATGACGGGGGCGACATTGACCACGCCAAGTAGAGACGCTAAGTAAAATAGATATCGCTATGCAAAAACTGATCGAAACCTTGCAAAAAGCACAGAGCAGTGGAGTGGCTATCGGCCATTTCAACATTGCAGACCTGGTCTTGCTGAAAGCCGTCTTCCTGGCGGCGCGCGACTTGAATACTCCGGTGCTGGTCGGGGCTTCCGAGGGGGAGCGGGAATTCGTGGGGACGCGGCAACTCGCCGCTTTGGTGAAGAGCCTGCGGGAGGAGTTCTCTTTTCCGATTTTTCTGAATGCCGATCATACCCATTCGCTGGCGAAGGCCGTGGACGCGGTGAAGGCCGGGTTCGATTCAGTTGTCTTCGATCTCTCTTCGTTGCCGATGGAGGAAAATGTTCGACAAACGAAAGAGGCAGTGGAGACGCTCAAGTCGATCAATCCCTCCGTATTGGTTGAGGGGGAAATCGGCGACATTGGAACCGGCTCGGAAATTCATGAGGATGCGCCACGAGCGGCGCGGCCGCTTACGACGCCATCCGAGGCGCGGGAGTTCATTGATGCGACGCACGTAGATATCCTCGCTCCCGCGGTCGGAAACAGTCACGGCATGCTGAAGAGCATGGTCACCGGTGACGAGAAGAAGCACCTTGCCATCGAACGAATTCGTGAGATCAAGACGGCGACCGGAATTCCCCTGACCCTGCACGGCGGCTCGGGAACGTCGGATGAGGATCTTAAGGCGGCGATACGCGCCGGGATCAATATCGTCCATATCAACACGGAGCTTCGGCTCGCTTGGAGACGCGGCTTGGAGCATGGTCTCGCCGCGGGAAAAGACGAAGTCGTGCCTTATAAAATTCTGCCATTTGCCGTTACATCCGTGGAGCAGGTGGTCAGTTCGCGATTGAAGCTCTTCACCAACCCGATCCCATAATTGGGTTAGCGCCGAGAGACCTTGACGGGTTCGGCTATGTCAAGCCGGTTGGGGCTGGTGCTGCACGGGTACGCGGCTTAGCAAAATCTTCGAAACATTTTGGCGTGACGGCGACTCCAAACCGAGGGAAGGCGCTGGAGGGCGTTTCAGAATGAAATCTCGCGCTGGCGGACCGCGCGGCAGCGGGCAAGCGGGGCGGTGAAGATAAGCCTGAACTCAAGCACTCAAGCAATGACGAGGAGCAAATTATGAGTATTGCGCAAGTTTCGCCGGCGGCACGGGACATCAAAATCGATCAATTGTGTATTAACACGATTCGCACGCTCTCGATGGACGCGGTCCAGCAGGCTATGTCGGGACATCCCGGCACTCCGATGGCGCTCGCGCCACTGGTTTACACGATCTGGAATCGGTTGATGCATTTCGATCCGCAGGACCCGATCTGGCCCAATCGCGACCGGTTCGTGCTGTCGAACGGTCACGCGTCGATGCTGCTTTGGTCGGTACTGCACCTCACCAGGACACAAGCCGTGAATGCCGACTACGAGACGCTGGGGCAGCCGTCGGTGACGCTCGATGACATCCGCCACTTTCGCCAGCTCAACAGCAAAGCCCCCGGGCATCCCGAATATCATTTGGTCTCGGGAGTCGAGACCACCTCAGGTCCGCTGGGCCAAGGCGTTGCCACCAGCGTCGGCATGGCGATCGCCAGGAAGTGGCTCGCCGCCCGTTATAACCGGCCGGGTTTCGAGATCTTCGACTACAACATCTATACGGTCTGCGGAGACGGCTGCCTGATGGAAGGCATCGGGTCGGAAGCGGCGTCCTTGGCTGGCCACTTAGGTCTCGACAACCTCTGTTGGATCTACGACAACAACCACATCACCATCGAAGGCAACACACGCATTACGTTCACCGAGAACGTGGCGGGGCGATTCCTGGATTACGGATGGAACGTCTTGCGAGTGGACGACGCTAACGATACCGGGCGCATCGAACGCGCGCTCGAGACTTTCCGGAACACGAAAGGCCGGCCAACGTTCATCGTTCTGGATAGCCACATCGGGTATGGGGCGCCGCACAAGCAGGACACCGCCGACGCGCACGGGGAGCCACTTGGCGAAGCGGAAATCCGGCTTGCCAAACGCAACTATGGATGGCCGGAGGACGCGAAGTTTCTTGTGCCGGAGGGCGTATATGAGCACTTCGCCGCGGGAATCGGCGAACGAGGCGCAGCGGCCCGGCGCGAATGGATGAAGCTCTTCGAGGAGTATCGCAAAGCCACGCCGGAACTCGCCACAGAGATCGACCAGATGCAGCACCGCGAACTCCCGGCTGGCTGGGATCGCAATTTCCCGGCGTTTCCGGCGGATGAGAAGGGCATCGCGGGACGCGACGCATCGAGCAAGGTGCTGAACGCGGCCGCGCAAAATATCCCCTGGTTCCTAGGAGGCTCGGCCGACTTAGGTCCATCCAACCGGACACTGCTGACCTACCCGGGCGCCGGAGATTTTCAAGCCGAAACGCCCACGGGAAAGAATCTGCACTACGGCATCCGCGAGCATGCCATGG
>DATFZA010000562.1:0-4739 GCA_035314765.1 Bryobacteraceae bacterium | reverse complement strand
AGCTGTGCGAGATGCTGGAGCACCTCAAGAGCTTCACCGCGACCATCGACGGCAAACAGTTCACCGGCGTGATTCACGGCGATCTGAAGCCGCGCAATATCCGTCTCACGCGTCAGAACCAAATCAAGGTGCTGGATTTCGGCATCGCCAAAGCGCTATCGCATACGCACAGGTACACGACCAATCTTTTCGCTAGCTCGGCCTATTGCTCACCGGAGCGTTTGGAAACGCAGCACATGGATGCCGACTCCGATCTCTGGTCGGTGGGCGTGTTGCTTTACCAGATGCTGGCCAATCGTCTGCCCTTTGACGACGAGAACCGGCAGCGAATGGAGCGCCGCATCCGCACCAGCTCGGCCGACCCGCTGCCGGACGCGGTGCCAGAGCCACTGCGGCGTATTGTCTTGAAGATCCTGGCGAGCAATCCCAGCCAGCGCTATCCGAGTGCGGCGGCGTTACGCGAGGATCTGGAACGCTACACCCGCGGCGAGCCGGTGGAAGCAAAACTCATAGAAAACGACGCCACGGTTCGCACCGGCGCGCCACTACCTTTAATCGCCGACGATCGCACTGTGCGCGTCTCGCCGGTTAGCATGCCTCCGGTAGTCCAGATGCGCCCGCAAAACTACTTAGCCAAGGGCTGTCTGGCGGTTTTCGGATTGATCTTTCTATCGGGCGTGAGCTTCGCCGTGATGCAAATGCGCACCTGGAACGCGGCCGATGAACTCAAGGCGGACATCAAGAACCGGCGCGTCACTCCCGATCAAGCCTGGGACCGCTATCAGGTGCTGGCCAAGCGAACTCACTTGCCCGGCACGATGTGGAGCCTGAGCAACGCTCTGAAACAGGAGCAAGAGCAGGTGGCGGAAGACCCGATTCGTGAGTTCCGCGAGCGCGATGCGCCGTTGATTTACCGCCCGCAGTGGGCGCAGGCGCGGAATGCGTTGGCGCGCGCCCTGGAATTGGATCCGGACAACCACGCGATTCAAGGCAAACTCCGGCTGGTGGAAGCGCATCTCGACCGTATCGACGCCAGCGCGAAAAACGCTCCGCGTCAGAAGCTATTGAATACGGCGGTGACTGAGTTCGAACTGGCGGGCGAGTTATTGCATGATTCACCCGACCCCTTTCTTGGTTTGGCCCGCCTGTACGTCTACGATCTGCTGGACGTGGAACGGGCCGAAGATGCGTTGCATAAAGCGGCTGAGCACGGGCATCCGATGGGCCGGCGCGAGCGCGCGCAACTGGGCGACGTATATAAGCGCCGCGCGGACCGCACTTGGCGCGATTCGCGCGCCTTCACACAAGTTCCGAACCAGGAGAAAGACTACTTAACGCGAGCCAAGGAAGACTATATTCATGCCCAGGAACTTTACCAGCAGGTGGGCTTGTTCGGCGACGCGGCGCACAATCAACAGCAGGCATCGCTAGGGCAACAGCGCGTGGAACAGCGATTAAGCCAGATTAACGACGCCGTAAACCAGCCATGACTCTGACCAGAGCAGCGTTAGCCGAGCGGGCGCGGCAGCGTGAGAGGGAGATGCCGGTTTCGCGCAACCCGGAATTACTGCTGCTTCTGACGGGTATGCTGGCGATTGGCGCAGGCCTGTGGCTGGTATACAGCGCCAAGGCCATATCGCCTGCCGAACCGGTAGTCAATCTGAATCAGCTTTCCGGACCGCAGGAATTGATCCCGCTGCTGCAGGTTACTCCGGATGCCGAATTCGTTGCCGATCGCATTTACGAAGTGCGCAGGCGCGGTGATCGTTTTGAGAACGATGGCGCCATCGCGCGCTTACGGGTAAAGGAGAGTGAACTCAAGGCGGCGCGGGGACTACCGGAAACAAAAGAGCGCATGTCGGAAGCGCGCACTCGCCGGACGGAGCGGCAAGAAGAGCAACTCGAGCACGCCACCTTTTTTGAAAAGGCCTGGGAGAAATTGCGGGGTCCTCGCCCGGAACGTGAACTCTCGATTCCGTTGCTCACTTCGCAGCAGTATGCGACGCTCAAGCCGTCGCTGATCGTCCGGCGTCCAGCGGAGTTCCGGCTGCGATTTCTGCTTTGGAGCGCGGTGTTCTTTTTGAGCTTCGCCGCTGTACACCTGATCTGGCGCGCGCGCGGCTTTGCCGGCGACAACACTCTGCTGCCCATCGTGTTTGTGCTGTGCGGAATCGGTTTGATTCTGATGCTGAGCTTGCGCGATCCGCTGCGCGACACCTTGATGTTCACCGATTTCGTGGAAGGAGTGGTGGTGGGTTGTGTGGGGCTCGCGGCCTTCAGCGCCCTCGATTACGAGCAGCTATTCTCGCGGCTCAGCTACGTCCCGCTGATTGGAGCGTTCGCTCTGGCGATTGCGCTCGGCTTCTTCGGCAGCGGACCGGGCGGCAGCGACGCCAAGGTCAACTTGTTCTTCTTTCAGCCGGTGGAATTGATCCGCATTTTGCTGGTGCTCTTTCTGGCCGGATACTTCGCGCAGAATTGGGATGCGATCAGGCAACTGCGGCAACGGGAGGGACCACTGAGTTCGAACATGTGGAACATCCCGAGGCTCGACTACGTTTTGCCGGTGGTGGTAGGCGTGCTCGTCTCCATCGCGTTTTTCTTCTGGCTGAGCGATCTGGGGCCGGCGCTGGTTTTCGGTTGTCTGTTTCTCACGCTCTACAGCATCGCGCGCAAGCATGTGGTGCTGGCGGGCGCTGGTTTGCTGGCGATCATACTGGCATTTGTCATCGGCTTTGCGATTGGCTATCCGCACACGGTAACGGAGCGCGTGGACATGTGGAAGTCTCCCTGGGACAACCCCATCCGCGGAGGCGATCAAGTGGCGGATTCTTTGTGGGCGCTGTCGACCGGTGGCGCCACCGGCACGGGTCCGGGCCTGGGCAATCCGGCGCTGATGCCCGCCGCGCATACCGATTTAATTCTCTCGGCGATCGGAGAGGAGCTGGGATTCTGCGGAATCGCGGTGGTGTTTCTGCTGTATGGGCTGCTGCTGTGGCGCTGTTTGCGCATCGCCTTGCAGGCCCGGACGGCGTATGCGTATTTCCTAGTGGTTGGCCTGGCGCTAATTCTGGCCTTGCAGACCTTCCTGATTGCCGGCGGCTTGTTCGGATTGATTCCGCTCTCGGGCGTAGTATCGCCGTTCTTGAGCTATGGCCGCACGTCGATGGTGGCCAATTTTCTGGTAATCGCGGCTATTTTGAGCGTGTCCAGCCGCCCGCGAGGATCCACCGTCGCCGCCAACTTCGCTGGGCCGACGCGCGTGTTGGGCATGACGCTAGCCGCCGTAATCGTTATCATCCTCGGGCGCGCGGCTTATGTGCAGGTGGTTCGCGCCGACACCCTCGTCGTTCGCGGGACATTAGTTCCACAGGCCGACGGCGTCCGGCGCTACCAATACAACCCACGGATTCTGGAAGTCGCGCGGCTGGTTCCCAAAGGCGCCATTTACGACCGCAATGGCATCCCGCTCGCTGCCAGCGACTATAGTTCGATCGAAAAACATCAGGCAGATTACGAGAAATTGGGTGTAAAGCTCGATCGCGACAAAATGGAAGGCCGGCATTATCCTTTGGGCGCGCCGATGTTCTATTTGCTCGGCGATGCTCGTTCGCGCTGGAAGCAAGGGGCTGGCAATACGGCGTTTCAGGAGAAGGCCTCACGCGTCCGGTTGCAAGGCTATGACGACGTAGCGGAGGTGGAAGACGGCCGCATTAAGCGCGATTATCGCGAGTTGATTCCGCTGCTGCGCCATCGTTACGAGCCCGATAATGCCGCCGTCAAGACTCTGCTCGAGCGGCCTCGCGATGTCCGCATGTCCATCGACGCAAGGCTTCAGTTGCGCGTTTCCTCGATCGTCGAGCGGCATCTGCAGAAATTAGGGAGGCAAAAAGCCGCCGCAGTGGTGCTGGATCCGGCTACCGGAGAGCTCCTCGCGGCGGTGAGTTATCCTGTGCCCTCCGAGGCGCAATTTGCCGCTCTCAGTGCCAGCCCGCAAGCGCCTCTGCCGGATGCGGACCTGATCGATCGCGCTCGTTTTGGACTTTATCCACCCGGGTCGTCTTTTAAGGTTGTGACCGCCATGGCGGCGTTGCGCAAAGACCCAGCTCTGGCGCAGCAGCGCTTTGAATGCATCCGATTGCCCGACGGACGAAATGGCAATTATGTTGGCAAACGCGCCATTCGTGACGATATCGAGGACACGGTGCCGCATGGCTCGGTCGACATGGCCAAAGGCATAACAGTCTCTTGTAACGCTTACTTCGCGCAACTCGGCGCTGAGAAAGTGGGCGCGCAGGCCATCTATGACACGGCGACATTACTGGGCATTTCTGTTGCGCGGCCCAACACAGTGAAGCAACTGCAGCAATACCTCGCGCAGGCGTCTTACGGCCAGGGGCAGGTGGTGGTGTCGCCGTTCCAGATGGCCCGCGTGGCCGCAACCATCGCGCAAGGCGGTCAGGCGCCGCAGGGCCGCTGGCTGATTGACGAAACCAATCCCCGCGTGCGTGAGCCGCAAGCGATTTTGCCAGCCGACCTGGCGGAGGAGATTGGCCGCTACATGCGCGCAGTCGTCACGTCGGGCACGGGCCGCGCGTTGAGCGGGTCAGCCATTCCTATTGCCGGCAAGACCGGTACGGCCGAACTGGCGCATGCTTCTTCTCACGCCTGGTTCATCGGCTACGCGCCGTATGGCGCCAAGAACGGAAAGCAGATCGCCTTCGCGGTTCTGGTGGAAA
>DATFZA010000561.1:0-2469 GCA_035314765.1 Bryobacteraceae bacterium | reverse complement strand
GGGTCGAAAGATTCGCGCGACGCGCGTTGCGCCGATTGCTTTGCTGCTGCGGGAAAATGCGGGATGGTTGATGGGGCGGCAGGCTGTTACCGATGGTTCGGAATCGCTGTCACATCCGGCGCGCGAAGTTCTCGTCGCGCTCGAAGCGGAGCGTGCCCTGTTCTTTGGCGATCTGGTGCGCATGACGGGCCGGTTGGCGAGTGAAGTGGAAGACGGGCTGTGGGAATTGGTGGCTGCCGGATTGGTGACGGCGGATGGGTTTGAGAATCTGCGCGCGCTGATCGATCCCAAACGGCGGCGCGGGGAAGGCCGCGGGCGGCACGCGCGTCCACGGCATTCCGCCGGCCGATGGGCGCTGGTGCCGCGCAAGGAGTCCGACCCGCCGGACCGGAATGCCAAGTGGGCGGAACAATTGTTGAACCGCTGGGGCGTGCTGCTGCGCGATCTGCTGGCGAGGGAAGCGGGCGCTCCGCCGTGGCGCGATTTGCTGCCGGTGTTGCGGAAGATGGAAGCCCAAGGGCAGATTCGCGGCGGCCGGTTTGTGGCGGGGTTCACCGGCGAGCAGTACGCCAGGCCCGAGGCGCTGGACTTGCTGCGGGCGATTCGGCGGGCCGGGGAGAGTGTCGAGGCGGTGGGCGTTGCGAATTCCGATCCGCTGAATCTGGCGGGGATCATTTTGCCGGGCGCGCGGGTGAGTCCGTTGACGACGCGGGTGAGTGAGGACGGGGAACGCAGGCTGGCTTGAGGGCGGGCGGGCCGCGTTCCCTTGCCCGAAGATCTCAGTCGAGTATTTCTCTCAAGACGCATCGACATTGATTCTCAGGTTCATCTCAAAACATGGCGGGCCCATGGTCACGTTTTAGTGCCAACTCGCTTTGTCTTGACATCAGCCGCTGTAACAACTAAGATTGATTTTGTTTTTGCATACTCGTATTTCCAAAATGCCAAAAACGCACACGATGTTCACACGTCGAGCCTTTCGAGGTCCGCGACGAGCTTTTCGAGGTCAATGATGAGTAGCGACAATCCAGTAACCGTCAAGGATCGACGGCGAAGAGCTGCCTCGGCGAACAGACCGGGTGGGCCGGCACCGAAAAAGCGTGGCCGCAAACCTGGTAAACACAGCGATCAAGCCTACACGCAGACTTCCATCTACCTGCCAATCGAATTGAGAAATCGTGTTCGGGCAAGGCTCTATGAGCGTGGCATGGAGATGAGTGGCCTCGTTGAGAAGATGCTGCGGGACTGGCTTAGCGCCAAGAATAACAGTAGTAGGCCAAAGAAGCGGCAGACCGAGAACAAGCCGCCGGGCGGAGAGATACCACTCGTGAAGAAGTCGTAAACTGAACCGATAAGGCCAATGTGGGACCACAGTTGGCCCTTAATTTCGATAGTCTGATGATGCCAAAGATGCCTAGTGTAGGGACCATGAATGCCCGAGAGTCTTCCACTCATGTTGCGGCCGACTTGTTCTGCGGCGCTGGCGGGCTGTCTTTTGGTTTCCGACAGGCGGGGTTTGAGATCGCCTTCGCTAACGATGTCAATGAAGAGTATGCGAATACATACCGCCTGAACCATGAGGGAACGGCGTTCTTCCGGGAGTCCATAGAGGACCTGACAACTTCCGACGTCTTGCGGGCCACCGGGCTGAAGAAAGCGGATATCGACCTCCTCATCGGCGGACCTCCCTGCCAAGGGTTCTCAATCAATGCGCCGAAGCGATCTTTAGAGGACGACAGAAATCATTTATTTCGTGATTATGGGCGGCTCGTGCTAGAAGGGTTGCGTCCGAAGGTGGTCGTAATGGAGAACGTTCCGGGAATGGTATCGCTGGACGGCGGCCGTTTCATTAAGGACGTCTATGCGCTCTTCGAGAGCGCCGGATACCGGATGCATCATATGATTCTGTGTGCGGCCCATTACGGCATTCCGCAAGAGCGGTGGCGGCTGTTCTTCATCGGAACGATTCTGAAGAACGTCGATATCACGTTTCCAGAGCCAACACATTATGCGCCAGTCAGAGCCAATTTCACTGGCGGACGGGACCTGACGTGGCTTCCACTTATCCAAAACGGTGCCAGGCGACCCAATCTCTTCGGTCGAGTGCTGAAACCATTTACTACGGTCCGGGACGCAATCGGCGATCTTCCGCCCCTTGAAGTAAGAGACGGCGCCGAAGAGATGGACTACGCCTGCCCTCCACACTCCACATACCAAAAGCTCATGCGGGGCAAGGCGACGACGCTCTTCAACCACGTTGCCGGTGCGCTCTCGAAACAGAACTTAGAGCGCATGAAACACATTCCACCAGGCGGAAGTTGGCGAGAGATTCCCCACGATCTTCTGCCTAAAGGAATGAAGCTAGCTAGCAGCTAGATCACGCGGATGCTCTTAACCAGGTCGAATCGGCCGAAAAAATCTTCGACCGATGGCCTTCCATTAGAAGCGCTCCAGATCGCTCAAGAGTAC
>DATFZA010000560.1:0-12355 GCA_035314765.1 Bryobacteraceae bacterium | reverse complement strand
ATATTCGCTCACTTCGCCGGAGTTATTGGTAACGCCAGATCCATGGCTGAAGTTCTGGTCGCCCCGCCGCTTGATTCTGATGGGTCAATGGGACGACACCCCGCATTTTTTGGCGCTTGCTCTATTGCCGTTGGTCATTCTCGGCCTAACCTATGCAATACGCACCCGGCGGCTTCTCTACATCGCGGCTTCCGCTTTGGCCATCGCGATCATGACCGCGGCCAGCGCCTTTGGCCTAATCCTGCCCGTGCTGGCGGCCATCTGTCTGGTCGCAACACTCGGCAGAAATCACCTGCGCGCAAGCGTACTGACGGTCGCCATGGTCGGCGTCTGGGCCTACGCCATGAGCGCGGCATTTTTGCCTCCGTCGCTTCTGCGCGCGATGCACGCTTCGGCGTCCCCATTCACAGACAGCTTCTGGATAACCAACGCGCCCGCTCAGGCCATCGTCGCTGCCGGGTGGGTGCTGGCCTGGTACCTTTGCAGGCGCTGGACGCAGGACTGGAGAGTGCAGTTCTTTTGGCTATTTGCCTATTTGATGTGTAGTATTCCCATGCTGGGGGCCTATGCCCACATGCAGGCTCTTCCACAACCGGAGCGGTACCGAATCGAAGCCGGCCTTGGACTCACTCCGATTCTCGCCTTCGCCGTGCGCGGCTGGGTTATTCGCTGGCGGAAGTCTCCAGCCGTAATCGGCGTTTTGCTGGCCACGCTGGCGGTGCTGGCCGCCGTGCAGATCGACTGGCAACGCAAGTTTGCCGCCGGCATGTGGCCCAAGACCGATGTAGCGCAAACGGTGGAGTATCGCGCTTCTAGCTGGATCGCCGCCAATCTGCCCGGGGTCCGTGTTTTTCTGCCTGGATCGATCGCTCAGTGGGCGGACACCTTCGCGGACATTCAGCAGTTCTCGGGTGGCTCCTGGAGCGTGGCATCTAACCGCGCCCAACAAACTGCCTTCCGGCAGATTTTGAACGGTACGTCTGAAGTTGCGTTGGCTTGGTTGCGCGCTTACGGAGTAGGCGCGGTCGTGGTATCGGACGCCAAGAGCGCGGAATATTGGAAGCCCTTTTCTCAACCTGCCAAATTTGAAGGCCTGCTGCCGGTGCTCTGGCGATCGGAGGGAGTCACTATTTATCGGGTTCCGGCCAATGCGGCTTCGTTGGCCCACGTGATCCCCGCCGACTCGGTCGTCAGTCTCTTGTCCATCGACCAGCTTATGCGGTATGACGACACTTTGGCGGATCCGGCTCTACCCGTGGTGGCGCTGCATTGGCCGGATCGCAATTCCATTCTCCTGAAAACGGACTTTCATTCAGGACAAGCGATTTCTTTGCAGGTGAATCAGCAACCAGGCTGGCGCGCCACCGCCAATGGCAGAGCGTGTCCGATCCGCCGTGACCAGTTGGGTCTCATGCTGCTCACGCCGCTATGCAACGGGCCATGCGAGATCGCGCTCTATTACGACGGCGGACTGGAGATCCGGTTGGCGAGACTTGTCACTTGGATCAGTCTCGCGGGGTGTCTGGTCTGCCTAGCTCCCGTGTTCATCCGCAAGTTCCGCTTTGCCGTTCCGAGACCGGTTCCGGCTAACCAGGCCATCCCGCAGCAGCGCGGCGCCGCCCGCTTTCTCCTGCCATCGCTCCTGGTGCTGCTAAACCTCTACTTCTGCCATGAGCTGTTCTCCATCGAATATCTCGTTTGGTTCAATTCGATCGAGGCCGCATATATCAGCCTGACTCGCTACATTAGCCAGAATTGGGCGGACCTTACGTGGTTTCCTCTCTGGTACGGCGGCATTCCATTTCAAAACACCTATCCGCCGTTGCTCCACGTGGCGACAGCGGCCATGGTATCTCTGACCCGCCTCTCGCCGGCGCGCAGTCATCATGTGGTCACGGCGGCGTTGTTCTGTCTAGGTCCGTTAACTCTTTATGGCGCGGTGCGTCAGCTCACCAAATCCGTGTGGGCGGCGTTCTGGGCGGGCCTGGTTTATTCCGTGCTCTCTCCCTGCCTTTGGCTGCTGCCCACGGCTTATCAGGATTTCCACCAGGTTTGGGGTCTGCGGCGATTGCAGGTGATGGTGTTCTATGGCGAGGGCCCTCATATTACTTCGCTGGTGTTTCTTCCGCCTGCCATTTGGGCCTTGGACCTGGCCCGCGAACGCCGCACTCCGCTCAGTCATCTGATCGCCGCGCTGGCTTTCGCCGCAGTCGTGCTCTCCAATTGGTTAGGCGCCTTCGCACTTGCCTTGCTGGTCTTCGCGTGGATGGTCGCCTTCCCCAGCGCTTGGCGTTCGGTTGCCATCGCTGCGACTCTCGCCTATGCGTTCGCCGCGCCCTGGCTTCCGCCTTCGACTGTTGCCGACATCCAGCGCAACGCCCGCTTCGTGGAGGGCGATTACAGCGCTGTCTACGCGCGTCTTCCGTGGGTCGTGGCAGGAGCTCTTGTTTTGGCCCTCTTGATCAAGCTCGCCAATCGCTGGATCAAGCTTTCTCCCGCGGCGCTGTTCCTCATTCTCTCCACTCTCCTGATCACCACGCCGCCTCTGCTCAACGATCGCTTCGGCATTGCGCTGATTCCTCAGCCTCATCGCTACCAGTTGGAACTCGATATGGTTCTTGCGACGTGTGTGGGCGTGGCCGGCTGGGCCGTGTTCCGCTGGCACCGGCGAGCGATGCTGTTCGGTTTGGTTGCGCTCGTTTTGGCGTTTCTACCTGCAAAATGGGGACGGCACGCAACGCGCCCTTTTCTCCGCTCCGCTACCATAAAAAACCGGATCGAATACCAGACTGCCGGTTGGCTCGAACAGAATGCTCCCACCCAACGCGTTTTCGTGCCTGCATCCGAATCCAGTTGGCTGAATGCTTTCACGGACAATCCGCAACTCGGCGGCGGCTTTGACCAGGGCATCGTCAATCCGTTTCTGCGTCATGTCATTTATCAGGTTTACGCGGGAGCCTTGCCATCAGCCCAAGCCGGCCCTATTACCTTGCTCTGGCTGCGCGCTTTCGGCATAACGATTCTGGGTGTCGGCGGACCCAACAGCCGCGCAGACGCCAAGCCTTTTCAGGAATTGGACCGCTTCGCTTCCCTTCCCGAACTCAGGCGCGATGGCGATGACATCCTATATCAAGTGAGCCAGCCGACGTCACTGGCAGGCGTTCTCTCGCCCCAAGCCGTGGTCTCGCACACACCGGAAAACGGAGTGGACATCCCGGAAACCCGCCGGTACGTGGAAGCGCTCGATTCCTCTCGCGCCCATCTGCACTGGACCAGCCGCCATTCGGCTATGATCGACGCCGAACTGCGTTCCGGCGAGGTCATATCTTTTCAGGAAACCTATCACCCGGGCTGGCACGCCATTTGCAACGGCGCTTCCTGTCCGATCGGGCGCGACGGATTAGATCAAATGATCCTAGAACCGAAGCGCGAAGGCGCCTGTCATATTGACTTGTTCTATGACGGTGGCTGGGAAATGCTGCTGGTCCGCCTGCTACGAGGGACGGCCCTAATCCTGTGGGCCATCTGGTTTTCCCTTCCGTCTATCCTGAAAATATGGCAAAAACAGGATCGTTCGAGTATGTCCGCACCTGGAATCAGGAGCGGACCGAACGAGGCTGGTGGCACAGCTTCGAACTACCGGATGGAACCCAACTCCTAGGTGTCTGTGGTCTCGAAAGCCTGAAAGATCGCATCGGCCAGTTCCCGATCCCCCCGGACCTGCGCGGCAAGCGCGTGCTCGATATTGGCGCATGGGACGGCTGGTTCAGCTTTGAAATGGAGCGCCGTGGCGCCGAAGTGCTGGCCATCGATAACTGGAACAATCCGCGCTTTCATGAAATGCGGGCCATTCTAAAATCGCGTGTCGAATACCGGCAATTCGATATGTACGATCTCACGCCGCAGCGCGTAGGCCGGTTCGACATCGTCCTATTTATGGGCGTGCTTTACCATTTGAAACATCCGTTGTTGGCCCTGGAGCGCGTTTGTGCACTCACCCGTGAACTGGCTGCGGTCGATTCCTTTGTGCTCCGCGAAGAACATCGCCCCGGAGCGCAGGTCGACAAGCGCCCCATCATGGAGTTCTATGAGAACGACGAATTCGGCGGCCAAACCGACAACTGGATCGGCCCCAGCGTTCCTTGTCTGCTGGCTATGTGCCGTACCGCTGGCTTTGCGCGCGTGGAACTACGCAAAATTGTCGAGAAGAGCGCGTGCGTCGCCTGTTATCGACGCTGGGAAGCACCCTCGCGAGCCGAAGACGGCCCGGAACTGTTACGCGTGGCACACAACACGACCTACGGGATCAATTTCGACTCGCAGCGGGATGAATACGTGACCTCATTCTTCCGCTACTCCGGCAAAGCGCTCACCCGCGACGAGGTGCAACCGGAAGTCGACGGTTATGGCGTTCGCCCGATGCATGTCGGGCAATTTGCGGACGATCAATGGCAAGCTAATTTCAAACTGCCGCCGGGCTTGCAGCCGGGCTGGCGCGAGGTGCGCATCCGTCTGCGCGGAAGCCGGCCAGGATCCGCCCAGCGCATCGCGGTAGATCTGCCGTTGCCCGATTCGCCCATCCGCTTGAGAAGCGTCTGCGACGGCAAGACCTGGACGCCAGGGCAACTCGATTTCGAGCGCGGCAACGCGATTTCGTTATGGATTGAAGGCTTGCCGGAAAATGCCGACGTACATAATGTTCGCGTGTTGCTAGACGACCGGCCGCTGTTGGTGACTTACCTGGAAACGGAGTCCAAAGACGGCGCTCGGCAGGTGAACGCCGAATTACGACACGCGGTGAATGCCGGCGAAGCCCGCGTCGTGGTCGAATTCGGCAGCCAGCGGACAGACCCGGCAGCACTGCACATCGCGTGAATCCACCTCACGTCCCGCCAAACAGCAAGCCGGCTAGGCGCTTGCCATCGGCCACCTCGCGAAGGTCAGCGTCCCGGCAAACGTAGCCCCTCGCGGTCATCGCCGCGATGAGTTCGTCACGCGGCACCGGCCTCGCATGGGCGGTTTCCACGGCCTTGGCGATCGACGGCGGCAGGCGGCGGCCCGGCGTGACGGCCGTGCTCATACTTGGTGGGTTTTCCTGCAGAATGATGCCGCAGACTCGCGGCCGCAACCGGGCGAACGTCGCCACCCCCCGGAGCCAGTCAATGTGCTCCAACAGCAACGTAGCCAGCAGCAGGTCGGGTCCTGGAGTGAGCGAACTTTGCTCGATGTCGTCCTTAACAAGCTCAGCTATGAGCCCGTGCTTTTCCAGCCGTTCGCGCAGACGTGCGAGGAAAACTGGATTGAGGTCCGAGCATGTCAGCCTGTGCCCAGCAAATACTGCCGGGTCCAGGAAGTCGAACATCTGCCCCGTCCCGGCTCCGGCAATGGTAATGCGGCTGCCGGGGCGCAGCACAGCCGATTGGATTAGGTGGCGCGTCAGCTCAGCGGCAGCTTGTGCCTGGCCGATAGACGCCATATGCTCTTCGTAGTCATCGGCTGTGACGATTTCCGTCCAGGCCCGGCGCAGTTCGGGATCCATTCTTCAACGTATCAGGCTTCCAGCGGATTCCAAACTGTTCGCAACTCCAGCACGAAGCCCTGCACGGGACCTTCGCCGGAAACGGAATCAACGCCGGCCAGCAATTCCGATTCGCGATCCGGCCGGTACACCTCAACCGTGCGGGTTTCCGGGTCGATCATCCATCCCAGGCGGGCTCCGTCCGCAGTATATTCCTGCAACTTCGCGCGCAGAACCGGCAGTTTATCGGAATGGGAACGAAGTTCGATCACAAATGCAGGACACAAATGCCAGTATCCTTCGAAATCGGCGAATTGGTGATCGGTCATCGGAGGCGCGCTCAACGTCGCGGGCAACAACGCTTCGAGAATCGTGAACGGCATGTCCGTATCTTATCGCAATCGATAAAAAGAAAGCTCCTGCCGGCCGGACTGTAACTTAGTAGGACTTTGTGGGGCCGGTTATTAACCGGCGGCGGGTTTGTAAACCCGCCCAGGGCCGTTTAATAATCGGCTGCAGTTAAGAACCTGCCCCACAAGGCCTGTTTCCGTCCCCGTCTTCCCTTAGACGTTTTTCCGCAGCACCCATGTTGTCATCGAGCGTTGATCCTGTACGACGGTAGTCTTAATGGGATCGGCGAGTTGAGCGCTTAATTGTTCCGTCAACTCCGTCAGCAGCGCCGCGTCCACTAAGTACCGCTCAGACCCATCGGGCAACAGGAAGCGGCGTCCCGCAATCCGTTTGATTTGCTGTTCAATCCCGATTGAGGATGCCAAGCGGCAGAAGAGCAAGCCGCCCGGTTTGAGCACTCGCCACATCCCCAGAAGCATGGCGTTAAATTGACCATCGCCCGACGCGAAATGCAGAACCGCGCTACTCAGCACCACGTCGGCAAAGGCATCCGGAAAGGACATGTCCTCGACGGGTTCGACTCGGAAGTTGCTCGCTGGCATTCCCGAACCGGCCAATTCGCTGAGACGCCGGAGCGCCGCGATGGCCCGCGGATCGGAGTCAGCGCCGAAGATATCGTATCGCTCCTCGCGGGCCACGCGGAGAAGATAGGTCAGGTTGCGGCCGTCGCCGCAGCCCGCGTCGAGAATCCGCATGCCGGGCTGGATGCGGCCCCGCAGGAGTTGGTCGAAAAGGTAGATATCGATCTGGCCAAATTGCTCGACGAGAGCGTGCATGGGCTTGGCTCACCAGACCGAATGACGATAGTTCTTGCGGATTGTCTCGTCGGCGGTGATCAGCTTGGAGCTTTGGTTGGCCTGCGCGTGCGCCACAATCAGCCGGTCAAAGGGATCGTTCGTCCATCCCAGACTGACTGCGGCAATGACGATCGCGGGAAACGAAAACGGGCAGATGGTGACGCCAAAGGTTCCGCTAAGTTCGGCAAAGATGGTCGAGGCCGGATAACGTACGCGGCTGCGCTGGAACAAATATTCGAACTCGAGATAAACCATTGGGGAGATTAACAGGTCGCGTTTGTCAATCTCCCGTTTGGCTTCGCTGGTCAATTTCCCGACCAAGCCCGCGTGCAGCCAGACGGCCACATGCGTGTCGAGATATGCCCAGTTCACAACCGCTTATCTTCTTCGGCCCACTTGGCGTCCAGGTCCCGCGCAAGTTCAGGATCGGGCCCGATGATTGAATCCGGATCGACCAGCAGCGTGTCCCGTTTGACCGCGCGGGCTAGTTTCGAACTTCCCGACGTAGATTCCAGACGCACTTCCGCCCCCTTATACGTGAACATGGCCGGTTGACCCTGAACCACCGAGTCAAGGATCTTGAAGAGGTCCTTCCGTAATGCCGTAGCTGTAGCAGCCATATATGTACAGTGTACCCTAATAGATGTACACTGTCAACTCTAATGCACCGTCCGCGTCTTGCGATTCATGTAATCCATGAGCAAATACTGCCCAAGATTATATGGCGTAGTGAAATAGGCCTTGCCACGGCACAGCTCAGTCACCTTCTGGACGAAGTTCACCAACCCGTAGTCGCTGGCCAGCATGAACGTGTTGATCAGAATCCCCTGGCGCTTGCAGCGGTTCACTTCTTCCAGCGTCTTGCTGATCACCAGGGGATCCAGTCCAAAAGCGTTGCGGTACATCCGCCCGTCTTCCAGGGTCAGCGCCGACGGTTTACCATCGGTGATCATGATGATCTGCTTCATGTCCTTCTTTTCCTGGTTCAGCAGGCGCTGGGCCAAGATAAGGCCATCGCGGGTATTGGTGTAGTATGGCCCGACCTGGACCCGCGCCAAATCTGGCAGTCGCAGTTCTTCGGCCGTATCGTGAAACAGGACGCAGCGCAAGCTGTCGCCTGGGTATTGCGTGCGAATCAAGTGGGCCAGCGCCAGCGCCACCTTCTTGGCCGGCGTGAAGCGATCCTCGCCATACAGGATCATGCTGTGACTGCAATCGAGCATTAATACCGTGGCGCAGGAGCTTTGATATTCGGATTGATGCACGTGCAGATCGCTGTATTCCAAATTGAGCGGCACCTGCACGCCCTCACGCTGAATCGCCGAGAACAGCGTCTGGCTGATATCCAGGTTCATGGTGTCGCCGAACTCGTAGGCTTTGGCCGCCCCGCTGGTCTCCACACCGGTTGCCAGATCGCGCGTATCGTGCGCCCCAAAACTGGACTTTCCCAGCGATCCGAGCAGGTCTTTCAGCGTCTTGAAACCCAGAAAGTCCAGTGATTTGTCGGTGATGTCGACTTTGATCTTCTGCTCCTGGTCCCCTTTCCCGCCGGGACCGCCCTCCTGGGGTGTCAGGTAACCTTCATCCACCAACTTCTGCGCCAGGCGGCTGAGCAATTGGTCCAGTTGCTCCTGCGACATGCTCTCGAGCGCCTGCTGGATGCGTTCTTTCTGGTCACCGTCGAAGGCTTCGCCTTGCTCCAGCGCGCGCTGGATGGCTTTCTTCAGCTCTTCGAGAGTGTGCTGATTCCACTCGCTGAAGCCCATGTATTGGGACTGAAAGCCGCTTTCGAGAAAGAAATCAGCGAGGGCTTTCATCAGGTCCTCGGCGCTGATGCCGAAGTCGTCGCCGGTATATTTGGAATAGCGAATCCACTTCATAGGGTTAATTAAACTGCGCCATGTTAATTAAACTGCCGTTTGGGCTTGGCGCTGGGCCGGCCCTCTTCGCGCTCGGGCGTTTCGCGCCCGGGCCTGCGCTCGCCCGCCATGAACCCCACTTCCTCGTTTCGGCTGATTCGCCGGTGAGCGTACAGCCCCTCGAGGATAAATTCAGCGGCGGAAGCCCGGACGGCATCCGGCTCACTCACCCCTAAGCCCAGCCCGCCGGTCTTTTCGAGCAGCCCTTGAATGCCGGCCAGTTGCTCGACCATCTTGTCCGAACCGACCGACTCGTCCAACTTCAGCGAGCCTCCCAACTCAAACCATTGAATGATCGGCGCGACGTTGACGCCGTCGAAATACGACGTGTAGACCTTGCCCACCGCGGCGCGGATCAGCTCACGCGCCACGTTGTCGCCACCCTTGAGTTCGCCCTCATATTCGAGTTCCAGTTTCCCGGTAATGGACGGCAGCGCGGCATAGAGATCGAGCACTCTGGGAACCGCCACCGTTTCTTCCGCCCGCAGCGCGCGCCGCTCGGCGTTCGAGACCACGCTCTCCAATACCGATATGGGCAGCCGCTGCGAGACTCCCGACCGCTTGTCTACTTTCTTGTCATCGCGCGCTAAAAACGCCAGGTTCTCGACCACTTCGCGCATGTAGTTCGGCAGCCGCAACTCCAGCGGCGAATTGCGCTCGGTCCAAGACTCCTGCGCGGTGATCGCAATGCCCTGCTCCACGTTCATCGGATAGTGCGTACGAATCTCGCTGCCGATGCGGTCCTTCAAGGGGGTAATGATTTTTCCGCGAGCCGTATAATCTTCCGGGTTGGCCGTAAAGACCAGCATCACATCCAAGGGCAAACGGACGGGATACCCTTTTATCTGTACGTCGCCCTCCTGCATGATGTTGAACAGCCCGACCTGGATCTTGCCCGCCAGATCGGGAAGCTCGTTAATCGCAAAAATGCCGCGATTGGCTCGCGGCAACAATCCGTAGTGCACGGTGAGTTCACTGGCCAGCTCCAGCCCGCCGCGGGCTGCCTTGATGGGGTCGATGTCGCCGATCATGTCGGCGATAGTCACATCGGGAGTAGCCAGTTTCTCTACATAGCGATGCTGCGGATCGAGCCAGGCGATGGGCGTAGCGTCGCCTTTTTCTTCAATCAGGTTGCGGCAGCGCCGGCAGATCGGGGCATAGGGATTGTCGCGGATCTCGCAGCCCGCCACATACGGCAGCGCTCTATCCAGCAGCGTGGTCAGCATGCGGATGATGCGCGTCTTGGCTTGCCCGCGCAGGCCGAGCAGAATGAAGTTGTGCCGCGACAACACGGCGTTTACAATCTGCGGAACCACCGTGTCGTCATAGCCGACAACACCGGGAAAGAGCTCTTCTCTCCGCTGTAGCTTGCAGATCAGGTTTTGGCGCAGCTCTTCTTTGACGCTGCGCTGGCCAATTCGCTCGTAAGAAAAAGACGACTGTTTGAGGGCACCGAGAGTGGAAGGAAGGTCTGGCATAATTTCCGTACCGGTCTTATAGGCGATTCTAGCAGCACCGCGGGCACGTGCTTCTGATATGCTCTACAGGTCATGTCTGGACCAGACATTTTCAACAAAGCCCTTATCGGGTTCGACGTATCGCACCGCGATCCCGCTTCAACAGGTTCAATGATGACCAGAGACTTGCCGGAGATGGAATTTCAGCGCTTCTGGCGCCGGTTGCAGCAATTGGGACTCAACGCCTATGAAGCACGCTCCTATCTGGTGCTGGTCGGCCATCCGCGCTTCAAGGCTTTGGAACTGGCGGCGCGCGCCCACGTCCCGCGCCAGAAAATCTATGAAGTGCTCGACAGCCTGGTGGAAAAAGGCTTCGCTCAAGTGATTCAAGAAAAGACCAAGCTATTCTCGGCCGTCGAGCCGGGTTTAGCCTTGCCGAGCTATCTCACACGCCGCTCGCAAGGCCTGCAGCAGGAATTGTTGGAACAATCCCGCTTAGCCGACGGCCTGATGGACGATCTTTCCTCCGCCTATTCGGAGGGCCAAGGCGGCCGCGGAACTCTGGACTATCTGCGCATCGTAGCCGATCCCGGACAGACCGCCGTGCAATATCGCGCCATGCTTTCGGCAGTGGTGCATGAGTATCTGGAGTTTTCCCGTCCACCCTATGCTGTCGATCCGCTCGATGAGCAGTTGGTCAAGCAAGCCCGTCTGCGGGGCGTGGCCTGCCGGCTTTTGATTGAATCGGACAGCCTGGATGACACGCATCGCCAGCGGTTGCAGGATTATGCCACGGCGGGCGTCGAGATTCGCCAGGCGGATGCGCTTCCTATGAAATTGGCGGTGTTCGACGGCCACCAGGGGCTGCTGGCATTGCTCGATCCAGTGATTACCAAGCCAACGTGGACCGCGGTGGTCTTCGAGCACCCTGCCATGGCGGAAGCCATGAAGGGCCTGTTCGAGAACTGCTGGCGAAGGGCGGAAAGCCTGGCGACCGTGGCGTGAGCGGGGCCTAAGAGCGCCTGCGACCTCTCTCGGTCCGTGCCCAACGCCTAAAGCATCCTCAGCGCCCGCCGATGGAATACTGAGGATTGCGCGTTGAGCGACCTGACCAAAACCAGCCGGCTTCGCCTTCGCAACATATTCCTGTTCAGCGTAATCCTCGGTCCGCTCTGCTTCGTGGTGAACAACCTTGCCGTCTGGAGCGCCATGCTGCGGCCACCGGCCGGCTATATTCCTCGTTTCGTCCTTTCTAATCTCGACGTCCCGATCTACCTCACTTGGATGACACTCGCGCCCACCCATTGGCTGCTACCGAATTTTGACGCGCCTTGGGCTAGCGACGACGCGCTCTTGTCGCCGCTCGTTCTTACCGTGGGCAAGCTTTCGCACCTGCTTGGTCTATCTCCCGTCGCGGGTTTCCAGGCGTTCCACTTCCTGTTCTATATCGTGGCCGCTTTTGCGCTCGGGGCCGTCATTTGGACCTTTTGTTGCACTGGCCGCCAGCGGTTCGCCGCGGCAGCCGCCATTTTCGCTGCCCTGCCGCTTCCCTTGCTTACGCTGGGCTGGATGCATTTGGCGGGCCGGGAAGTTCCGCTCTTTTGGATTGGTCTGGTCGAGTACGCTTATGAAACCGCGGACGGCCTTACGCGCGGCGGTGTCTCCAACACTTTTACGTTGTCTTTCGGAACCGCTGCTAACCTGTTCGCGCTGTGTCTGCTGGCGCGCTTGGTGCGACAGCGCCGCTCACGCGACCTGACTCTTCTCGCCATGGTTGCGTTTCTGGCCGGGTTTTTTCATCCCACGGAAGTCTGTGTCATTACCGGCGCCTCACTCGCCTCATTCGCCATTCTTGCCTGGCGGGAACGCCGGCTCGCGGTCTTGGTTCGCAATGGCGCTGTTGTGGGCGGCGCCGCGGTTCTCGGCTTATTACCCTACGTTGTCCAGACCTCGCGAAGCGAATGGGTGCGCGACATTTCGCGCTTGTATCAATGGCAGCCACCCTCGGTCCTATGGGTGCCGCTCGTTTTCGGACTGCCCACGGTTCTGGTTGTCTATCTACTATTGATGCGCTTCCGCCTGCGGGCGCCCGGTGACGAAGTCTTGCGCACCTGGTTTCTGTCCACCATCGCGCTACTGTTTGTTCCCGGAATTCCTTTTAAGTTGCACATGTTCGATGGCTTCCCTTATGTCGTCGCGGTTTTGCTGGTCCGCTTGCTCGCGGGGCGCGTCCAAGTCAGTGCTCTCTTGCGG
>DATFZA010000559.1:0-12424 GCA_035314765.1 Bryobacteraceae bacterium | reverse complement strand
TAACGTTAGAGGGGGGATCTGCGCCGATCCCCTCTCTAACGTTAGGGGCTAGACGGGTGCTTATCTGCCACAGTTATTATGCCAGTAGTCGTTTTGTCCAAAGTCTCTCCTTACCTCTCGTGACTTCTCGATGTTGCCGTGGTCGTGGACAACGCGGTTGCGCATACCGGCGATCTGTGGAACGGGATGTTTGGGAACTCGGCGCAGGTCTAGGGTGTGAGCCGGGCGCCGGCGTGCGTCAGGTGGCTTGAAGGATGGCGCGGCGGCGGATCTCGTTCTCGTCGTTCTCGACCGAACGGCGCGTCAAAAGATCGACCTCGCAGCCGAGAATATCCTCCGATTTCCTGGTGAAGATCAAGTTGATTTTCCGCTGCCGATACGAATGGCGCAAGCGATCTTCGACTTGTTAAAGTTTTAGTGCATCGCAAATTGGACGGTGGGCAATGCCTCTTATGTCGGCTCTGACGTTGCCGATGACCGATGGGTGACGGCGGGCAGGGCACTGGAGAACACTTGATTCGGTCCAATTCACAGTGCGGCATTGAGAATGCCGATCGCTTTGGATCCTTCCTTCACGGGGGTTCGGCATGTATTCGTGACCGAGATCGACGTTAGTTAGCCCGGGGAACCGAATGGATCGATCGCGGCGCGTGGCTGCCCAAGTAGCAGAGCGACAAAAACGACTCCGGTGTGGGACGTGAAGAACGAACCTGCAGAGGCTTATCGCACGGCCAACAACGTTGCGACCATCCACAGTCCCATCCCAGCGTAGAGGGCACGATACCGTGCTTGAAGTCGCTGGATGCTTGCGAACGTCAGGCCGGACTGAATGGCCGCCCGAGACCAATAGGCGTGCAGCGGAACGATGAAGACAACAATTGCCAGCGGACGGGGCACTACGCTCCGGAGGGCCAGCACGACCAACAGGATATCGGCCATCGTAAAGAGAATCAGGCCTCCGATGAAGCTTCGCATTTTGCCGAACGTTACTGCGTTGGTTCTGATGTCATTCACGCGATCGCTGTCGCTGTCGCGAGTCTCGTGGGTCAGATGACCAGCTACAAAGACCAGCGCGAAGAAGCTGCCTATTTGAATACCTCTCCAGTCGGGCGCAGTGAATAGCGAGTAGCCGAGCAGGAAGTGCAGCAATCCTCCCGCGAAATGAAGAGCTGAACTCAGCACGGGAACGCCCTTCAGGTGAACGCGAGGAAATGAATACATTGCGCTGAGTCCCGCTATGGCCACGGCGATGGTCAGCGTCGAAAGTCTGAACCTGCTCAGCAGCACAAGGGCGGCCACCACCAGCGCCAGGGAGAGGTAGCCGACGCCATTGCGGGCAATGCCCCTGGTTGTGAATATGCCGTTTCTCCGGTTCGGGTCGCGAGCATCGTAGCTCATGCCGGACCAGTCGTTCAGAACGAAAACATGCGCGATGAGAAGAGTGCTGCCAGCCACCAGCAGACCGATTTCCGCGCCCCGTGCAATTGTAAGGTGGCCTGTTGCGAAGAGCGCTCCGAGCAGCGGCGATCCCTGCAGCACGAGCACTTCACCCAGGCGAATACACGAGAGCAAATAAAGCACGCGATGGGCCGGATGCTGTCGAAAGGTGAGCGCAGTCCCTGTAGTCAGTGGCACTAACGCTTGCTCCTTCGCGCGACAGCCCGCTCGTTTTCGAAATAGAGCCTGAGCCACAAGGCGTAACCCAGGCTTTCGGACCAGTAAAATCTTGGTACTGAGGCTGTCAGATCGTTGTGATAAAGCAGCGGAGGGGTCTGCCGCAGAAGCGCGAAATCGTCGCGGGAAAGTGTTTTGAGCAGGCTCTCCACTTCCGTTCGCCGGGGCGCCGTGGCGCCGGCACGGAGGAAGGGCTGGAGAAATCGGGCCAAGGCGATCCACTCCTGCTGCCCATCCGCAGCCCGGTTCAATAGGGAAGGTGGCAACTCTACCGCGCAGCCGGCATTGTACAGGTCAGCTTGCCGCAGGGTGGGAATGACGGGGGCCATCCGGTAGTAGACCCAAGCCTCGTCCTTTGTTATCAGCTTGCCAAGAGCGCGGCATAGCGTGCGTGCGGCCGGTGGATCCTTGGTCGCTAGCAGCATGAAGACATGCATTTGGATACCAGCGTCAGCGGGATTCGGGTCGACGCCCGGGTCGACGCACTCATAGCGCTCCCGGGGGCTGAGCCATGTCCGGTAAAGCCCGTCAGGCTTCCGGTAGTCGCGCAGCGTTGCGAGCGCCAGGCCTAGCCGCCCGCGGTCGGCAGCGGGGGCGATTCTCCACACTAAGGCGGTGTCGTCTGTGTCGGGAGTAATGGCACAACCCAGCTTCCCGATAACGGTAGAGTCGGGTCGGCCGTGATAACGGACCAGGCCTCCGTCTTCGATTTGCGCGGCGAGAAACCGGCGAGCGCGTGTCAGGTTCCCTTCCAGTTGAGCCTCCTCCGCAATCGGGGTAAGCAGATCGACCATCATCGCGTTGAAGTAGGTGTTCATTTCCTGGCGCGGGTGGCGGTAACTCGGAGTCTTCGTGAACTCGGTGAGCCAGTAGCCTTGGGAATCCTGATGCGATTCGATGAAATGGGCTGCCTGCTGGGCCCTTGCGGACAGTGTCTGCGGGTCCATTGCGGCCGGAGTTTCCGCGGCCGAAACGGAGGCCGCCGTTTCCGGCACGGCGAACTTCGCGTCAGCCAGAAAGAACGCTTCGCCAGCTTCAACTGCCCGAACAAAGAGGGCCAGCACATGGTCTCCCGGATCCAGGTCGTGGGCTGTCACGCTGAGGCGCCAGCCGGAGACAAACGGCACGCCCAGTGTTTCTGTGATGTCCGGTCTCGTGAAAAAATCGGGGGTTGAAGCGACCACCTGACCATCCAACATGACCATCACTTCTCTTGGATCGCGTCCATTCGCCAGAGCCCACCCTGCGAGGTTGAGCTCCTTACCGTCGGCGAACTTCAATGGCGCTCCGTCATACGTCGTTGCGATGTCCAGGCTACCCTGCACGGCTGTGTTCAGTTCTCGTGGAGCGGCTGGGTGCCGCAATTCGGCCAAAAAAGGGCTGTTTCGCGGATCCCAGGCTGCACGCATTGGATCCTGTCCACCCTGGACTGCGTAGAGGGCGGCCTCGCTGGCGCCGGTGTACCAGAACGCGCCGATCACCTGCAATGTAACAGCGACCATGCAGGCTGCGATAAACACCGTTCGGCCGAACCAGCGCAGCGTATTGAAAACCGGAGGCAGCATCCAGACCAGCATTGGGAGTGCACTGGTAAGCCACCGCGGTCCCCACGTATAGCCTTGTCTCCAGTCGGTCTTCGCGTATGTGGCGATCAAAAGCAAGACAGCCGTGCCCATCGCAACGGTGAGGAAGCGCGTGCCCCGTTCGCTCCAGATTCGCCTGGCAAAGACTGGAGTGAACAGTAGGAAAGGTGAGTAGACAAACAGCCCTCGCGCCGGACTGAACAGCAACCCCAGCACGCCGGTCACCGGGTTGAACGCGAAGAACGCCGTCTTACCGACCAGCCCGTAACCACCGGCCCAATGTCCGGCGATCCCCAAATTGTAGGCCATCACAAGGAGCACTGGAGCCAGCGCGGCGCCAACCAGCAGAGGAGCCTTGCGGCCCGCCCACCACAATCCGTATAGACCGATGGCGCCTGCGAGGATGGAATCGGGAGGGCGGTTGCAAGCGATCAACCCGCAGAGAAGACCCGCAATCGCAACCGCGCCCGGCGAGCGAGGTCCGGTTACCGCGAGCAACATGCCAACGATCAGGAGCTCCGTCATGCCGTGCTGCCAGAGTGCCTGGCTGCCAATCATCCACGTGGTGGTACCCAAAGCGTAGGCGAAGGTGAGCAGCAACGCGACTCTTTGCACGGCACGGCGCCTCAGCAGCAGGTAAAGTAGGGCGGCGGAGGTGGCAGCGATCAGAGAGGCCGAGACTTTTTCCATGATTCTCGCTATCCAGTCGAACCGCCACTGTTCCCAGCCTTTCAGGCTGAGGTAAAACACAGCGGGCGCGTAGAGCGGCGCCAACAATACGGATGTTGCTACCGGGTATATCGAGATCTTATGTCCGTCGACACTCCAGACCATCCAGTACGCCTTCCACAGCCACTCGTCTGGTGGGTGTTTGTGTCCAGGCGGCACGCCGATATTCCTCCCCTGGGAGGCAATCGAATCGATGGGATCCAGCCGCAGAGTGTGGTAGCGCCAAAGGCCGAAAGGAAGGTAGCGAGCCGGGTATGTGTCGCCCGCTGCAATCAGGCGCATGTTCGCGTTGTAGATCAACAGACACAACGCCCATATCAGCAGGGCGATCCATAGGTCTTTGCGAGATCGCTCCGGAGTGGATACCTCCGCTCGGTCCGTTTTCGACGCGTGAGGCGTTGCCGGTGTCATCGAGAACTGGGGATGCCCGTACCTCGCAAGGGCCAACTCCTGATCAGAATGGCCAATTGTAACCCATCCAGTGGAGAATTTGAGGGGGAAGAACGTGTGGTGGCGAATTATGTAGTCTAGAAACACGCGTCGTTCAGCGTATTCAATTGCGCTATTCTGAGCGTTCATTCATGCCTTCCACGGGCCCCTGGAAAAACAGCGCGCCGCGCCAACGCAGCTATGCTATGTCGAGAGGCCAGTACGTCATTCTGAGTGGAAGCGGATGGAGATTGGGAGCCGATGAATCGACGCGGAATTCTGGGATTCATTTTCGCCGGTGTTTTTGTAACGCTTGTCTCCTGCAAGAAAGAGGCACATATCAGTCGTTCTTTGTTACCCTTTGGCGGCATCGATCTGCCCGCGCCGAAGTCCATCGTGCGGGGTCCTATGCAAGTGGCAGGCTGGGCACTTGCCGACCAGCCGATTCGGGAAGTCTCCGTTTACATCGACGGCAAATATCTGACGGCGGCTTCCACTAAAATGCCCCGGCCGGATGTGGTCTTGGCTAAGCCCGATTACAAAGACGCTCGAAATTGCGGCTACACCTTGACAGTGGACATGTCCAAATTCGCCATAGGATGGCATGAAATTGTGGTCCAGGCGAGAGCTGAGGATGGTGTGACCCGGGACCTGGGAACAGTGCCCGTGCTCGTCCAACGCTAGGGATCAGTTTCGGCCGTGCCGACCCAATTGTTCGTAGAGCCCCGCTATTTGCGATCTAGACAATCGGAATTGATAGCCTGAATCAGCGATCGTCTCCCGTTCGGCTTGATGATCTTACGCAAATTCATATGCTGCGACTCGATTGAATTGGTGGTGTAGCCACCTTGGCGCGCTTCTGCCGGAAATGCGAAGAATAGCCGATATCAATGGTAACGCCACAATCCTCGAACTCGTTCAGTTGTCCGTCGATTTCCTCCGCAGTTGCAGCCAATGTAGATCCGCTTAAGGTCCGCCGCCACCTTTTTACGGTCTTGCCAGGTAACGTAATTCAGCCTGGCTCGCAACGTTCCCCGACCAAGTTTGCGGCGGCGACCGACTAGACCAAGCCGGAGTCTTGCGGAGTACTGCTCAAAAGTGCTCCCATCAGTGAACACTCCGGAGCATGGTTGCCGAGGGGGGACTTAGTCTCAGGAGGGAAGGGGGAAATGTGTCGTTCGGCGTAACCATGGCGGACTCTCTATATCTCAGCCTAGCGCATGGCTCCGGGTCTTGCTGATCTCTGCCACAGTTATTATGTCAGTAGTCGTTTTGTCCAAAGCCGAACTCCATGTACACCTGGAAGGTTCCATCTTTCTGGAGACTCTCCAGGAGATCGATCGTTCCATCACCGCCGAAGAATTCCAGCTTCGGATGCGCCACGGGAATTTTGCCGAGTTTCTGGAAGGCTATAAATGGGTGACCACGCGTCTGCGCACAGCGCAACATTACGCGTTGGCTACGCGCAATCTATTAGAGCGCCTGGAGGCGCAGGACGTGTCCTACGTCGAGATCACTCTTTCGGCGGGGGTGGTTCTCTGGAAGCAGCAGGACTTGGCCGCTGTTTACGAGGCAGTATGGCGGGAGTCGCAAAAGTCCCGGGTGCGGGCGTTCTGGATTTTGGACGCCATTCGGCACATGGGCGCCGACGCTGCCTGGCCGGTGGTTCGTTTTGCGGCGGAACGGAGTGGCGAGGGCGTGGTGGCTTTTGGCATCGGCGGAGACGAAGTACGCGGTCCGGCGGAATGGTTCAGCGAAATGTTTCAATACGCGCGCGATCAAGGCCTGCATCTGGTGGCGCATGCCGGCGAAACCGCCGGCCCGGAATCGATCTGGGCCGCGCTGGCCATCGGCGCCGAGCGCATCGGTCACGGCACCAGCGCGGTAAACGACCCGCGGTTGCTGGACGAACTGAAAACACGCAATATTCCGCTGGAGGTCTGTCTGACGAGCAACGTATGCACTGGCGTGGTCGCGTGCTTGGAGCAGCACCCGGTGCGCCGCGCCTATGATGCCGGCGTGCCGATTACCATCAACACCGACGATCCGGCATTCTTTGAGACGTCCTTGAATCGGGAATATGAGATCGCGCAAAGGCTGTTTGGGCTCGATGCGGAGGAATTGGCCGCCAACGCACGGAGGTTCGCTTTCGCGTTTTAGTGCTTTTTGACCCAGATCTCCACGCGCCGGTTTTTCTCGCGCCCGTCTTCGGTATCGTTGGAGGCAATCGGCAGATCGGAACAGAATCCATCGACTGTGGACGGGTTCAACCCGCGCTGGCGGAACTGATCGCTCACGGCTTGGGCCAGATCCTTCGATAGACGGCAATCGACGTCCTGGTTGCCGGTGTTACTGGTGAACCCGAAAAGCATAATATCGGCACCCTTGTATATAGGGTCCGACAGGAACGAACGCACGCGATCCAAATCCGGCAGCGCTTTGTTGCCGAGCGCAACGCTTCCCGGACGGAAGCGAAAATCCAGGGAAATCCGTTCCGCGCCGGCTGTCAAGCGCTTGTACTCTGGGGGAGCGTCGGCGGGCACACTCAGCGGCAGCGCTCTCACATATTGGGCAACGAAGCCGTTGGCCGCCACCACTTGCTGTCCAGCCTGGCTCAGTGCAAAGTCGACAAAGTGCCGCACGCTTGGATTCGTCGGGTTGGCAGCCGTATAAAGAAACAGACGGCGCGACAGCAAGTAGTCTTCCGTGGAAACCGTGAGGGGAGTTGGCAAGAGCGCCTTGACGCCGTTTTCGGAAACCGCCAGCGCCTTGGAATCCAGCACAAATTGAAACGCGACAAATCCGATAGCGTCCGGCTCTTGAGACACCTTTTTGGATAGCAGGCGGCCGTCTTCAATACGCGCGGCACTCCTAGAGAGCGTATTGCCACCCAAGACCAACGACTTGAACGTCTCGAATGTGCCGGATTTGGCTTCGCGTGCAAAGAGCTTGATCCTTCCGCCCGAACCGCCGATTTCTTTCCACTCCTTAACGTCTCCGGTGAAGATGCGGGCGATGTCTTGCTTAGAAAGCTGCGACAGCGAGTTGCTCCGGTTTACGATTATGGCCAGCCCGTCCATTCCCAGCACATGTTCCGATGCGGGGCTGGTCATGTCGCCAAGTCCGGAAAAATCGGCAACTTCGGAGGGCTGAATCTTGCGCGCAGACATGCCGATGTCGCATCCGCCGGTAGCGAGATCGCGAAACGCAGTGGCGGAGCCATGTTCCTTGATCTCGATTACCTGGCGCTTCCCGGATAGTAAGCCAATGACCGCAAGCTCATCTATCCCGGCGGTCCTGGTAGAGATATTCGTGACTCCTTGAGCTTTCAAATACGCTTGGGCCAGGGCTGGGGCTAACTGGACGCCAATGGTATTGGTCCCGTGAATGCGAAGGAGCACGTCGGCTGACGGCCGCTGTAGATTGGGGAGGAGTTCACCGCCAGCGGAGGTTCCACTGGACATCAATGTCAGGTGAGGCACACCAGTCGAACTCTTCAGCGCAAGCCAACCGATGTATCCGACACCGAGGAGTAGAATCAGGAAGCCACTGAACCACATCTGGCGCATCGCTTCAACCCCCTTCAGCCTAAGAATTTTCTCAGTAAACACGACCTTAGAAGGAAAAACATCCTAAATTCGGAGTGATTATATCACAAGCAGGCTGCTGGATGGAGGTCCGCTAACAAAAGAAGCGGCGGCGCGAAGATCCGGAAAACAGATAGTAGTTTAGTGAAACTGCGCGGCTTCGGCGGAATTGAAAATCCCGGTTGGCCTAAGCGGCCGGCGAAGCAAAAAAAAGCGCGATATCCCCGTCCACGGTAGCCAGATGACGCCTGGGTGTCGAGCGCTCCGATTCGCGGCTGGAAGCTGAAGTTCGCGGAAACCAGTTCCGCGCCCTTTGCCAACCCACTTGTAACCCGCTGGGGCTTCGGCGGCCACGCTCAGTAGCTATGGTTGCATCCAGGGCTATAAAGCCGGCGGCCGTAACCACGGCTTGTCCAGCCGCACTCAGCGCAAAATCCATAAATTCGCGCGCGAGGGGGTTCTTTGGATCGGGAGCTGTGTAGAGGTACAGACGCCGCGATAACAAATAGTCTCCCGTAGAAATTGTGAGGGCGGTTGGCATCAGCGCGTTGGCGTCGCTTTCGGAGACGGCCAACGCCTTGGCATCCAGCACAAAGGGCAAGGCGACAAAGCCGATGCCGCCGGCATCATGAGATACCTTTGCGGATAATTGGCGGCCATCCTCAACGCGAATGGCATTAGCCGACAGCGGCTTGCCACCCAAGGCCAAGAGCTTGAACGTCTCGAAGGTGCCAGACCTGGCGCTACGCCCATAAATCTTGATCGCGCCACCCGAACCGCCCACTTCTTCCCAATTCTTGACTTCTCCGGTGAAAATGCGGGCGATATCCTGCACAGAAAGCCGCGACAGAGAATTTTTCCGGTTTACGATCACCGCGATGCCATCGAGTGCAAGCACATGTTCCGCAGCGGGACTCGTCATGTCTCCCAATGACGACAGATCGGCAACTTCAGTGGAATGAATCTTTCGCACGGCCATGCCGATGTCGCACTCGCCCGCCGCGAGATCCAGAAAAGCGGTGGCAGAGCCATGGGATTTGATCTCGATCGCTTGGCGCTTGCCCCCTAGCGAGCCCACCACCACGAGTTCATCTACCGCCGTGCTCACGGTAGATATATGCGTGGCTCCTCGAGCTTTCAGGAACGCCTGGGCGAGCGGCGGAGCTAATTGGTCGCCAATGGTGTTTGCCCCGTGCAAGCGGAGTATCACGCCAGTTGGTGTGGGCCCGCCACTGCCGAAAAGGGGTCTTTCTGGTGGCGTGGCGCTCGAACTATGCGCCGCAAGCCAAGCAAGATAACCTAAGCCGAGGAACAGCGGCAAAAAGCCAACCAACCACAACTGGCGCATCGCACAACCCTCCTACCCTTAAGAGTTCCTCTGTGAAGGCCATCTCAAGAGAGAAGACTTCAAAACTTGACGCGAGTATATCACTTATGAGGTTATAGCGCGACCCCGGATAAGGCCTATGGATAAATACGACTAGCAAAAAGAAGCGGCGTCTGAAGATCAGACGCCGCGGAGATCCGGAAAACAGAGGAAGTTTAGTGAAACTGAGCGGCTTCAGTGGAATCCTTCAGCGCTGTCGTCGAAGCCATTCCACTCGAAATTGTTGAAGCGACATCGTCAAAATAGCCGGTGCCGACGAAACGCTGGTGCCGTACACCAGTGTAACCTTGCTCAGCCATGTCGAATTCCCGCTCCTGCACGCGGACGTAGGCGGGCATGCCTTCGCGCGCATATCCTTGCGCCAGCTCGAACATCGAGAGATTCAAGGTGTGGAAGCCGGCCAGCGTAATGAACTGGAATTTGTAACCCATTGCGCCCAATTCGCGCTGGAATCTGGCGATAGCCCCTTCATCCAGTTTCTTTCTCCAATGGAACGAGGGCGAGCAGTTGTAGGCGAGCATCTTTCCTGGGAATTCGGCGTGAATGGCTTCGGCGAAGCGCTGGGCTTCTGCCAGGCTCGGCTCGGAGGTTTCGCACCAGATGAGATCGGCATACGGAGCGTACGCCAGGCCACGGGCAATTGCCGCATCCAGACCGCCGCGATAGACCATGAAACCGTCGTGAGTCCGGGTGCCGGTGCAGAAGCGCTCGTCGCGCGGATCGACGGCTGCCGTCAGCAAGTTGGCGCTGTTGGCATCGGTGCGGGCGACCAGAATGGTGGGGACATCCATCACATCGGCCGCCAAACGGGCCGCGATCAGCTTCTGGACGAACTCCTGCGTCGGGACCAGAACTTTGCCACCCAGGTGGCCGCACTTTTTGGCCGAGGCGAGTTGATCTTCAAAGTGAACGCCGGCGGCGCCCGCTTCTATCATCGATTTCATCAATTCAAAGGCATTCAGTGCGCCGCCAAAACCGGCTTCGGCGTCGGCAACAATGGGGGCAAACCAATACGGGCCGGGTTTCCCCTCGCCATGATGGACCTGATCGGCCCGCTGCAGGGCATTATTGATGCCGCGCACCACGCTAGGAACGCTATTGGCGGGATAGAGGCTTTGATCGGGGTACATCTGGCCGCCGAGGTTCGCGTCCGCCGCAACCTGCCAGCCGCTGAGATAAATGGCCTGCAAGCCGGCCTGCACCTGCTGCACCGCCTGATTACCCGTAAGTGCTCCTAGGGCGGCAACATAGGGCTCGGAATGCAACAGATCCCAGAGCCGTTCGGCGCCCATCCGCGCCAGGGTGTACTCAATGCGGACCGAACCGCGCAGACGGAGAACGTCTTCCTTCGTATACGGGCGAGTGATGCCCGCCCAGCGGCCGGAATAGCGGCCATTCATTGTCATGTTTTCCATATTTCCCTTTTCGCGCGTTTCAGTGACGCCGCACTATGAGTAAAAACCGAAATCGATAAGAAAGCAAACGGACTGGTCCGATCCGTCCGGGTCGTCCGATTTTGCCCACCTTGCGCCAGTGGGCTTCCGTTTGGACTAAGATCGGAGTGTATGCCCGCTACATCTACCTCTCTTGGCACTTCTACCAGCGCCTCTACGGGACACCAGCCCTTTGAAATTAAAGGACCAATGACAGAGCAGTTTGGCTCCGTCCTGACTCCGGAAGCCAACGCGTTTCTCACTGCTTTGTCGCAGAAATTCGATGCACGGCGGCGCGAGCTGCTCGCCCAGCGGGTGATCCGCCAGAAGGAGATCGATGGCGGAAAGCTGCCGGACTTTCTTCCGGAGACTGCCGATATTCGCAAGGCCGATTGGAAAGTTGCGCCGATCCCGGCGGACCTCGAAGACCGGCGTGTGGAGATCACCGGCCCCGTAGAGCGCAAGATGGTGATCAACGCGCTGAACTCGGGCGCGAACGTTTTCATGGCGGATTTCGAGGACGCCAACTCGCCGACTTGGTCGAATAATCTGGAAGGGCAGATCAACCTGCGCGATGCAGTCCGGCGAACGATCTCTTTCAAGAGCCCGGAAGGGAAGAGCTATGCGCTGGCGCCCAAAGTGGCGACGTTGCTGGTCCGCCCGCGCGGCTGGCACTTGGTCGAGAAACACTTTCTGATTGATGGCCAGCCGATCTCGGGATCGCTGTTCGATTTCGGCCTGTTCTTCTTTCACAATGCCAAGGAGCAGATGGCGCGCGGCACAGGGCCGTATTTCTATCTGCCGAAACTCGAGAGCCATCTGGAGGCCCGGCTGTGGAACGACGTGTTTAATTTCGCGCAGGATTACCTTGGGATTCCGCGCGGGACCATCCGCGGCACGGTACTGATTGAGACCATCCTCGGCGCGTTTGAGATGGACGAAATCCTGTACGAGCTGCGCGATCATTCGGCGGGATTGAACTGCGGGCGTTGGGATTATATTTTCAGCTTCATCAAGAAGTTCCGCAATCATCCGGAATTCATGCTGCCCAACCGCGCGCAGGTGACGATGGAAGTGCACTTTCTCAATTCGTACGTGCAATTGCTGATCAAGACCTGCCATCGCCGTGGAATTCATGCGATGGGCGGCATGGCGGCGCAGATCCCGATCAAGAACGATCCAGCCGCCAATGATGCGGCCATGGCGAAAGTGCGGGCCGATAAACTGCGTGAAGTGAAAGCCGGACACGATGGAACGTGGGTGGCGCATCCCGGCCTGGTGCCAGTGGCCAAAGAGATTTTTGACGAGCACATGAACACGCCGAATCAGATTTCGCGTCTGCGCGAGGATGTGAATATTCAGGCTGCCGATTTGCTGGCCGTGCCCAAAGGCGACATCACTGAAGACGGTCTGCGGTTGAACGTGGACGTCGGTCTGCGCTATCTGGCGTCTTGGCTGGCGGGAAACGGATGCGTTCCGATCTACAACCTGATGGAAGACGCGGCGACCGCGGAAATCTGCCGCGCGCAGGTGTGGCAATGGGTCAAGCACGGGGCGAAGATGAAGGACGGGCGCGCCGTGGATGCAGCGTTTGTCAAACAG
>DATFZA010000558.1:0-6729 GCA_035314765.1 Bryobacteraceae bacterium | reverse complement strand
TTTCGGGCCATCTCGCTCGGCCAGCACATCAGCAGTGCGACTCGCCAAAAACAAGCTCACCCCGATATCGGCCCGGCGGCACTGGTGAAGCAATACACGCTCGATGCCCTGGGTTTGGAAGTTCCGCCCGATTTGGACCTGAAGCTGCGCATCGTCACCGAAGTCGGTGACCGCCTGATTGCATTTGCCTACGAGCAAAAGACCGCCGAGGCGCATACGGCGGTGATCGCCGAGTTGAAGGCCCTGCTGGGCGGCTATTTGTTTGGTTGATGGGCGGCTATTTGTTTGCCTGACCGGTCACCGAATCAGCCGCAATTCCACTTGCCGGTACATTTCCTTGGTCTGCTCGAGGGTTGCGAATTCCATGCCGGGCAAAGCGGCCGATGCGGTGCCGGCGGCCACGCCCCAACGCACTGCATCGGGAAAGTCCTTCTTCCTGCTGAACGCCCAAAGAAAAGCGGCGGCCAGGGTATCCCCGGCGCCGATTGGCGAAAGCACATCGATACGCGGTGGAACCGCCTCCACCATCTGGTTTTCGTTGACCGCTACGACGCCGCGGCTACCCAGCGAGAGCAGGACTGACTCGGCGCCCAGCTCCCGGATCCGGGTTACCGCCTCGCGGAAATGCGCCCGCGTGATGAGAGCGCGATTCAGCAGCCGCTCCGCTTCCTGTTGATTTGGAGACACGACGGTCGGCTTGGCTTCCACGCCGTGACGCAAGTCCTCCCCATCGGCATCCAACAAAGTCTGAACCTTATGTTTGCGCGCGGCCTGGATCAATTCGTTGTAGAAGTGTTTCGGCACGCCGGGAGGAAGGCTGCCGCACAGCATCAGCCACTCCGCATCCGGCAACTGCCGGACCACCGCCTCCATCACCGCGGCCGCCTCCTGGCCCGTCAATTCCGGACCCACCTCATTCAGCTTTGCGGTGAGACCCTGCTTATCGGTAATCGTCAGGTTGGTGCGGATTTCGTTGGCGATGCGCACCACCTCGAAGGGAAAACCGGCTTTGCCTAGTAGCTTCTCGAACAACTGACCGTTCTTGCCGCCGCTGGTGGTCACCGCCTTCGTGGTGACGCCGAAGGACTGCAAAACCCGCGACGCTATAATTCCCCGGCCTCCCCCGCCATAGTCTTGCGAAAGAATATACGCGCGGTCTTCGAATACCAAACGGTCCACCAGGATGCTCCGGTCGATGGCCGGGTTGATGGTCAAAGTCAGTATCAAGTCTCAATGTTACCCTGAAAGCTTGCGGAAACACCCTCATTTTCTGGCGTTTTTGGCGCTTTTTGCCGTGTGTTTCTTTTGGGGAACCACGTACCTGGGCATCCGCATGGCGCTGGAATCGTTTCCTCCCGCCATGCTGGTTTGCATCCGATACTTGCTCTCCGGAACGATCCTGACCATCTTCGCGTGGTCGCGTAAGGCTTACTTGCCGCGCGGCAAGGAGCTGCTCGGCACCGTAATCTTTGGTTTGATCACCATCGGCCTGGGCAACGGTTGTCTGGCCTGGGCGGAACTGTTGATTCCCAGCGGTATGGCGGCCCTATTTGTCACGCTTTCGCCATTTTGGATGGTCGGGATGGAAGCGCTGATCCCCGGCGGCGCACGTTTGCACGGACCGACCATCGCAGGCATGCTCATCGGCATGGCCGGAACGGCCTTGCTGGTCGCTCCCAGCGCCATCCAAAACGGCGTTAGCGGCCCGGTGTTTAGCGGGTTTCTGCTGTTGCAACTGGGCTCTTGGGGTTGGTCCATCGGTTCCATTTTGCAGCGCCGGCATCGCACCAAGGCTCACCCGGTGGTCAGCGGCGCTATTCAGCAACTGGCCACGGGCGTGGCCTATCTCATTCCCGCTTTCGCGCTGCCGCGCCCAGCCATGCACTGGAGCGCGCGAAGCGTGGGCGCGATTGTGTACCTGGTGATCTTCGGCTCCATCGTCGGCTACAGCGCGTTTATCTATGTCATGAATACGCTGCCCGTCTCCCTGGTCACCATTTACAACTACATCAACCCAATCATCGCGGTGCTACTGGGCTGGTTGATTTATCGCGAGGTCATCGGCTGGCGGGAACTGGCGGCGATGGGGATCATCTTCCTCGGTGTGTGGGTGGTGAAGCATTTCGGGGATAAAGCAGCGGCCGCGACCGTTGTTCCCGCAGTCGCCTTGGCCAAGGAATGATCTCGAACCAAGACTCGTTGTGTGGGGCCGGTTATTAACCGGCGGCGGGTTGGTAACCCCCAAGGCCGATTGATAATTAATTAATAAACCGCCGCAGGTTGATAACAGTTGATAACCTGCCCCACAGTCACAAGCCTATATAACGCCGGCGTGGCGGCGCAAAATTTGCTGGAGATTCTGAGAAAAAGCGGAGCGCGCCATCACCATATTGGCGCCCGCGTCCTGCGCCTTCTGCTTCAACTCGCCTTGTACATGCGAAACGAAGCCGATGATGCTGATGGTCTTCAGCGAAGCGTTGCCCTTCAGCTTCTCGATGGCATGCACGGGCTGTATGGAATTTGCATTGAGGTCCAGAATCACGAGCAGAGGCTTGTCGTCCTTGGCCTTGTCGAGCAGGTCTTTTTCGTTCTTAAGAAATTCCACATCCAGGCCGATTCGTTTGGCCGCGTCGTTAATTTTGACGGTGAACAATAAATCGTCCACCACAGCCAGGATCTTTTTCTTGTGCATACGTGAGTCGCGTGACACTCCACTATTGACTAACACTATTTCCTAACAGGGTCGTTCGAACAAAAGTTGTCTAACAAAAACCGTTTGGAACCAGGGACGGTGGTAAGGCAGGTAAACTTGAGTGTAGCATGCGGAGAACCAGATGACCTCCATTGAAGCCAATCCGTTCATCGACGCTCAACGGTTTGAGCGCCGCGCTCCCCCCTGCACCATCGTCATCTTCGGCGCGAATGGCGATCTCACCAAACGCAAGCTCATGCCGTCTCTCTACCGGCTGGCATATGAGCGGCGGATTCCGCCGAACTTCGCCGTTCTCGGCAGTTCGCGCACCAAGATGGACGATGAGACGTTTCGCGCCAAAATGTGCGAAGACGTCAAGAAATTTCTGGAAGACAGTCCCTTCGATCAGCAACTGTGGGACAACTTTGCGCGTGGTCTCTACTATCTGGCCGGCGATTTAAGCGACCAGGGTTTCTACCAGCAAATGTCCGCGAAGCTCGACCATATCGCGCACGACCATCAGACCGGCGGCAATGTGCTGTTCTATCTATCCATCCAACCCAGCTATTACCAGACGGTGGTGGAACGGCTGGGTTCGGCGAACCTGCAGCAGGCTGACAAAGCCTGGCGGCGCGTGATCATCGAGAAGCCCTTTGGCCACGACCGCGCCAGCGCGCGTGAACTGGACACGGCCATCCACAATGTTTTCCCGGAAAAGCAGGTTTACCGCATCGATCACTATCTGGGTAAAGAGACGGTTCAGAACATCCTCGCTTTCCGTTTCGGCAATGGCATTTTTGAGCCCTTATGGAACCGGCGCTATATCAGCGCGGTCCAGATCACAGGCGCGGAATCGATCGGCGTAGAGGGCCGAGGCGGTTACTATCAGGAAGCCGGCGCGCTGCGCGACATGATCCAGAATCACCTTTTGCAAGTGATGGCCACGATCGGCATGGAGCCGCCATCGGCCTTTGAAGCGGACACGGTTCGAGACGAGCGGGCGAAATTCCTGCGCTGCCTGCGCATTCTCAAGCCGGAAGAGGTCCCGCTGTTTGCCGTAGCCGGCCAGTATGGTCCAGCCAAATTTGGCGCGGAAGAAGTGCCCGGTTTTCGCCAGGAGCCGGGCGTCGATCCAAATTCCCAAACCGATACCTACGCCGCAGTCACTTTTTATGCGGAGAACTGGCGCTGGGCGCGCGTGCCGTTTTATATACGCACGGGAAAACGGCTGCCCAAGCGCATCACCGATATCGCCATTCACTTCAACGAGGCGCCTCATTCGGTATTCAGCCAGGACGGCGGCGGTGCGGCCCGTCCCAATCTGCTGATCATCCGAATTCAGCCGGATGAAGGGATTTCGTTGCGCTTTCTATCCAAGTACCCCGGAAGCGGCATGCATCTGCGGCCGGTCTCCATGGACTTCAATTATGGTTCCAGCTTTGGCGCGCGGACTCCCACGGCATATGAAACTCTGTTGCTGGACGCGATGATTGACGATGCTACGCTCTACACGCGCCAGGACATGGTGGACGCCAGTTGGGCCGCCGTGCAACCGATTCTCGACGATTGGAAAAATCGCAAGTTCGATTTCCCGAACTATGCGGCGGGCTCGTGGGGCCCCAAGGAGTCAGAGGACATGCTGGCGCGACAGGGTCATGAATGGAGGGTGCCATAATGCCCACCGCCGCTTCCGTTCATCCCGATGCGATATTGAAGGACCTGGGCAAGCTGTGGATCGATCTGGGCAAGCAGGATGCGGAGACCGGGGTTCTGCGGGCTTGCTCCATGACTTTTATCGTGGTTGCCGCGGAAGAAGACGATCCGCAGGTGTTTGGCGAGACAGTGGCCGAGCTGACGCACGAGAATCCCAGCCGGGTGATCGTGCTGCGGGTGTGCTGCGCCGGCAGCCAACGGCTGGAATCGCGCGTGTATGCGCAATGCTGGAAACCGTTCGGGCGGCGGCAGCAAATCTGCAGTGAGATCGTGGAGATCAGCGCGTCCCCCGAACATTTTGCCGATGTGCCAAAAATCGTTCTTGGTATCACTGTGCCCGATTTGCCGATCGTTTTCTGGTCGCGAAACACCGATTACACCACCGATCGGAGCTTCGCGGGACTGCTGAGCATGGCGGACAAGGTGATTGTCGATTCCGCCCGATTCGCCGACCCCGAGGAAGGTTTACGCTTTGTGCAGGAACTGACCGTGGGTGGAATCAACACGGCCGATCTATCGTGGACGCGCTTAACGCCCTGGCGGGAGAGCGTGGCCCAGATCTTTGAGGATGCCGGCCGGCCCGCCCTGCGGAAGGCTCGCATCACGTACTACAAGAAGTCTCCTTCGGTAGCGGGGCGCTATCTGGCGGGCTGGTTCCGTCAAGCCGTTCCCGGGCTGGAAGTGATTCACGAGGCGGCGCCGGATACCAAACGCAGAAGTATTTTTCTGGAGGCGCCGGGTCTGGAAGCCTCGGTGGAAGTGGAAGGCGCCATCGCGCTGCTCACGGTAAACGGCCTGACGAGGGAAAGCGCCGTGCCCGACCGCGATGACGCAGCCTTGCTGCGCGATGAACTCGCGATTCTCGGCGAGGATGCGATTTTCCGGAAGGCGCTGGCGTCCGCCGGCTAGAGATGAAGACAGCGTTGGTCTTGTCGGCTGGCGGCATGTACGGCGCCTACCAGGCTGGGGCCTGGAAAGTGCTGTCGGAAACATTTCGACCGGATCTCGTGGTGGGCGCTTCTATCGGCGCACTGAACGGTTGGGCCATCGCCGGTGGTTGTCCGGCCGATGAGCTGATCGAGCGCTGGCTAACCCTGGAGCCAGCGGCGAAGTACCGCTTTAACGTGCCTCGGAGCCTGTTCGGTGGAGTGCTGGATGGCGGACCTTTGCGCGCGGCCATCCATGAGATTCACGGGAGTTTTCAGCCGGGGATCGAATTTGCCCTGGTTGTGACAGACCTGCTGAAGCTGCGGCCAAGGATGATCCCGGGCGCTGAGGTCACCGCGCAGCACCTGGTGGCGTCCACCGCTATTATTGGCGTGTTTGACCAGGTTCGCCTCGACGACGGGCGCGTCTATTCCGATGGCGGACTGTTGTCGGCGGTTCCGATTTGGGCCGCAGCGCAACTTGGCGCCGAGAGGATTGTTGTCTTGAATGTGCTCCCGGAACCGCCGGGGATAGTGGCCAAGGCCTTTGTGGCGGCGATGCGGCGCGTGGCGCCCGCGCGGCCACAGCACGATCCAGGAATCGAAATCATGACCGTGATGCCAGAGAAATTGCTGGGGCCGGTTCGAGAGATGCTCTACTGGACGCGCCCGAACGCTGAGGCCTGGATCCGGCGCGGGGAAGAGGACGCAGCGGCCTTTATCCGAGAACACGCAGGACGAGCGCTAGCGTGACGTCTATCGTGCCCGGCTGTAGGCCGCATGCCGGCCGAAGCGGCCGCCTTTACTTGCTCAATTCTTCATAGCGGCCGCTCACGAAATCCCAATTGATCACCTTGGTGATGGCCGCCAGGTATTCCGCGCGGCGATTTTGGTATTTGAGATAGTAGGCGTGCTCCCAAACATCGATGCCCAGTAATGGTTTTTTGCCGCGGGTGATCGGGCTGTCTTGATTGGGATATGGCTCGATGGCGAGCTTGTTGCCGTCGACCACCAGCCAGGCCCAGCCGCTGCCAAACACGCCCGTCGCCGTGGCTTTCATTTGATCCTCGAACTTGGAATAACTGCCAAAGGTTGTGTCCAGGGCTTTGGCGAGTTGGCCTTTCGGCTGCTGCCCTTTGGCCGGGCCGAGCACCTGCCAGAACAGGGAGTGATTGGCGTGCCCGCCGCCCTGGTTACGGATGGCGGTGCGAACCGGGGCGGGAAGCGTATCGAGTCTGGTCAGCAGATCTTCCAAGCTCATCCCGCTCAGCGACGGATCGCTGGCGACGGCTTTATTCAGGTTATCGACGTACGCCTGATGATGTTTGTCGTGGTGGATTTCCATGGTGCGCGCGTCGATATAGGGTTCCAACGCGTCAAAAGCGTAAGGCAGCGGCG
>DATFZA010000557.1:0-2511 GCA_035314765.1 Bryobacteraceae bacterium | reverse complement strand
AGACCCACCGGAGGTCGCGCTCTACCTTCCGGCTGAGGAGGTGTTCAGGCAGCGTAATGGGCTGCTCAACGGGCTTCGCCCAAACCTTAAACGGAGCGGGTTTACGGACTACTACGAAGGGGAAGGCGATCCGAATCCATCGTATCCAATCTGGAAGTATAATGGACCCCAGTTTTTGGACCACGCAATAAGTTAATTTCGGAGTCGGCGGTCGCAAAGGAGCGAGCGATGGCGACGACGAGAAAGCAGTACACTGCAAAGTTCAAAGCGCGTGTGGCAATCGAGGCCGTCCGTGGCGAGAAGACGCTCAACCAGTTGGGGTCGCAATTCGGGCTGCATCCGGTGCAGATCGCGCACTGGAGGCGCACGGCGCTGGATCATATCGAGGACCTGTTCGTGGACGGGCGCACGCGGCGGGGCCAAGACGCGGAAGCCGGGGCGGACCGGGACGCGCTGTTTGAAGAGATTGGCCGGCTGAAGGTGGAACTGGACTTCGTGAAAAAAAAAGCTGGCATGCTTGAGTGAGGACCGGCGTGTGCTGGTGGAACCGGAGTATGCGGAGATCAGCATCCGGCGGCAGTGCGAGTTGCTGGGTGTCAGTCGCGCGGGTTGGTATTACGAGCCAGCGGGCGAGAGCCAGGAGAATCTGCGGCTGATGCGGCTGATCGATGAGCAGTATACGCGGGCGCCGTTCTACGGCAGCCGGCGCATGACGGCCTGGCTGCGGGCCCGAGGTTATGACGTGAACCGCAAGCGGGTGACTCGCTTGATGCAGGTGATGGGAATCGAAGCCGTGTATCCGAAGCCGAATCTGAGCCGGGCCGTGGAAGGGCACACGATCTATCCGTACCTGCTGAAGGGGGTGGAGATTGCGCGCGTGAATCAGGTATGGAGCACGGACATCACCTACATCCGGATGGCGCACGGTTTTGTGTACCTGGTGGCAGTGATGGACTGGTTCAGCCGCTTCGTGCTGAGTTGGGTGTTGTCGTTAACCATGGAATTGGACTTCTGCTTGGAGGCGCTGCGGCGCGCGTTGCGGCGGGGCCGGCCGGAGATCTTCAACAGTGACCAGGGGCCGCAGTTCACCAGCGACGACTTCACCGGCGAGTTGGAGGAGCGGCACATCGCCATCAGTATGGATGGACGCGGGCGCTGCTTGGACAACATCTTTATCGAGCGGCTGTGGCGGTCGCTGAAATACGAAGAGGTGTACTTGAAAGATTACCAACTGGTCTCAGAGGCGGAGGCGGGCATCGGGCGGTATTTACGGTTCTACAATCACGAGCGGCTGCACTCCAGTTTGGATTATCGGACGCCGGCGTCGATTTACCTGGCGCGAGGATAGGGCCATGGGCGATTGGGTACAGTTCCGTGCGCTGAAGGAGGCCGTGAGTCTGGAGGCGGTGCTGCGCTATTATCAAGTGCCCGGGCTGCGCCGGCATCGCAGTCAACTAGAGGGTTGCTGTCCGATTCACCGTGGACAGCGCGATGACTCGTTCCGGGCCAGTCTGACTAAGAACGTTTTTCACTGCTTCGCTTGCCAGGCGCAGGGTAACGTTTTGGACTTTGTGGCGGCCATGGAGAACTGCTCGATTCGAGATGCAGCGTGCAGGCTACAGCGATGGTTTGGGGGAGCCGCGTCAGCCCTACCGGCGGACTCAGCGGGAGGCGCGCAGAAGAGCGAACTGGTTCGGGAAAAAGAAGGGTGCAATCCGCCGCTGCGTTTCGCCTTGACGGGGGTGGATCATTCCCATCCCTACCTGCAGCAACGGGGCATTGACCGGGTCATCGCCGCCGAGTTTGGCGTGGGGTTCTACGGCGGGCCGGGCCTGATGAGTGGGCGCATCGTGATCCCGATCCGCAATATCCGCGGTGAGCTGGTGGCCTATGCCGGCCGGGCGCCGGACGGCAAGCTGCCGAAGTACAAACTTCCGGCCGGATTTCGCAAGGCATGGGAATTGTTCAATGTCCAGCGTGCGGCAACAACCACCAGCAAAACGGCGATCGTGGTCGAGGGCTACTTCGATTGCATGCGCGTGCATCAAGCAGGTTTTCCATTCGCAGTGGCATTGATGGGATCGGCTCTTTCGCCGAGCCAGGAGAGGCTCCTGACGGAGCGCTTCGAGCGAGCGATTCTGATGCTGGATGGGGATGCGGCGGGACGCGCTGCGACTCGGGTGATCAGCACCCGGTTGTCCGAGAACTGTTCCGTAGTGGTAATTGACGTGCCAGAGGGCGCGCAACCGGATCAACTGCCGTTCGCCGTGATCCAGGATTTGGTCCACCGGGCAGCACCAGAAACAGGGAAAATGTTTGAAACAAGACAGCGAGGCTATGTTGGAAGATGACCGCCGAACATTAACTTATTGGGGGCGAAAAATGGTCTTGACATTGGGGTCCACTTTCGAGTGCCATCATCCCGTACGCAATCCCGCAGGCGAATACGGGGGAGAACAACCGTCACGCTGCGGAAAAACTTTGAGTCGGCTTCCAACCGATCGATTTCCT
>DATFZA010000556.1:0-5666 GCA_035314765.1 Bryobacteraceae bacterium | reverse complement strand
TGCAACAATTCCGCGATCAATTGATCGCGGCCTCATTGAAGCGAGTCGGCCATCTGTGGTCAGTGCGGACTGTTTCAAATTCCGCGATCAATTGATCGCGGCCTCATTGAAGCGGGCCCACGTGGCGGCCGATACCGCCATATACCCTAATTCCGCGATCAATTGATCGCGGCCTCATTGAAGCTCATATCTTGACAACAAGTACGGAGCCGATTGCGTGAATTCCGCGATCAATTGATCGCGGCCTCATTGAAGCGACTCGTGAGTATTGGGCATGACTCAATACCCCATCTAATTCCGCGATCAATTGATCGCGGCCTCATTGAAGCAGAAAGTACACGATCTGCATCTGGAAATTTTTTCTCAATTCGCGATCAATTGATCACGGCCTCATTGAAGCGGAGCGTCCCTTGCGTACCGCTGCACGGCCGAGGCTGGCGTTGCGGCCCCGAGGTTCGCGAAAAAGGGAGAGCGGACCGCGAGGACGAACGCTTCGCGGGTGTTCTTGGTGCGTTTGGTCGCCTCGCTGATCTTGCGGCCGGCTCTTCAGGCTATCGTTCCGAAGAGGGCTCCCACGCCCGCGGTCACTGCCATGGCGAGTGCGCCCCAGAACGTTACGCGCAACGCGCCTGCGAGGACGCTTGCGCCGCCGGTATGGGCCGCCCAGCCTCCGAGAAGCGCCAGGAACGCGAGCGACGTCAGGGAGACGATCGCGATCAAGGCCGCCGGCGGCGCGATGGCGGTGACGGCGAGCGGTAAGGCTGCTCCCACGGCGAAGCTGGCTGCCGATATCAGCGCGGCCTGGATAGGACGGGCGCGGAGTGTTTCCGAGATGCCGAGTTCATCGCGGGCATGGGCGCCGAGCGCATCATGGGCCATCAACTGGCCGGCAACCTGGTGGGCGAGGCCGGGATCGAGTCCGCGGCCGACGTAGATTTCCGCCAGTTCCTGGTGCTCGCCCCGGCGATCGGCTTTCAGGTGCTTGCGCTCCCGCTCGATTTCCGCGGCTTCGGTGTCGGCTTGCGAATGCACCGACACGTACTCACCGGCAGCCATCGACATGGCTCCGGCGACCAACCCGGCGACTCCGGCGATCAAGACGTTGCCGTGACTGCCGTGCGCGGCGGCGACACCCAGCACCAGGCTGGCGGTGGAGAGAAGGCCGTCGTTAGCGCCCAGGACCGCGGCGCGAAGCCAGCCAATGCGCCCGGTCCGATGTTCTTCTTGGGACACGTCCGATGTTCTTCTTGGGACAGAGCGGGCTATCGAGAGCCTACTCCTTGCGCTTCAAGGCTTGATCGTTGTCGTGAATGAACGCACGAATCTCGTCCGCCACGCCGAGCAGTTTTTCCCATTGCTCGCGATAGAGTGTGACCGGGAAACGCCCCATTCCGTACACGGAGAGGGCTCCTTTCTCGCTCACTTTCAACGATATCTTGCCGCGCTCCGGCTTCTTGAGAGCTGCGTTCTCATTCTTCAGCCGCTCGATCTCCGCTTTCAATTCTTCTTCAGGTGACATCTCCTCCATTGTCACCGATGGCTCGCTAATGTCGCCAGGCGCTCATTCGCCCCAAACCTTCCCGGCCACTTCCACGATTCGGGCCAGCTTGGCCCACTGTTCCTCTTCCGAAAGAATGTTGCCCTCTTCCGTGCTGGCGAAACCACACTGCGGGCTGAGGCAGAGTTGCTCGATATCGGCGTATTTGGCTGCGACTTCGATACGCCTCTCCAGTTCGCCGACCGGCTCAAGCGCGCCGGTTTTTGAAGTCACCAACCCCAGCACAACCGTCTTATTCTTGGGCGCAAAACGGAGCGGCTCAAATCCGCCGGCGCGCTCGGCGTCGAACTCCATAAAGTAGCCGTCCACGTCGATTTGATTGAATAGCAGTTCAGCCACTGGTTCGTAGCCGCCCTGGGCAATCCAGCTCGAACGGAAGTTGCCCCGGCAGAGATGCATGGTAATCGTCATGCCGGCTGGGCGATCCCGGATTGCCGTGTTGATCATGTTGGCATAGATGGTTGGAAGCTGGTCGGGATCGTCGCCGCGCTCGCGCAGCATCTGGCGCTGATCGGAATCGCAAAGGTACGCCAGGTTCACCTCATCCAGTTGCAGATAGCGGCAGCCCGCCTCCGCGAACGCCTGGACGGCGCCGCGATAAGCGATCGCCAGATCGTGGTAGAAGTCCTCCATTTGCGGGTAGAGGTCCGGGCTCACGGCGCGGCGGCCGCCGCGGAAGTGCAGCACGCTGGGCGAAGGGATAGTCATCTTCGGCGTGGCACGGGTGCGGTCGCGCAGAAAGCGGAAATGCTCGACCATCGGGTGGCCCGAATATCCCAGCTTGCCGGTGACCCGCAGTCCTTTGGGCTGAGTTTCCATGCCGCCTTGAAAGGCAATGCCACGGTCGGCGCGGAACGATTCCACGCCATCGAGTTTTTCGAGAAAGTCGAAGTGCCACATGGCGCGGCGAAACTCGCCGTCCGTGGCGCTGCGCAAGCCGATATCCGCTTGCTTGGCGATGACATCCTGGATCGCCGCGTCTTCCGCCGCAGCCAAATCGGCCGCGGAAATTTCTCCGCGCTCGCGGCGGGCGCGGGCTTGCTTGAGAGAAGCTGGGCGCAGCAGGCTGCCGACATGATCGGCGCGAAAGGGAGGACGGGTTCGGGTCACGGGCGTTCTCCGGAGAGGTCGATGCACATTGAGCATAACCCACCTTGTCACTAAACATTGCGTCAGACTTGCGCATCCGCTCCCTCACGGTCGCGGTTCTGTTACGGATCCGGTAGAGTAGGAGGGGACCTTCGCGGTGCCCCTCCCCTCGTCGAACCGGACGTGCAGATTTCCCGCATCCGGCTCTCCAGAAGATGTCGCCTCAGGCATGCACAGTCCGCTTCCGGGATAGTCGATTGAGCAGAACCAGGCCGAAGCTCTGAATGTGCTCATACCATCCCATCCCTTTGGGCGGTCGATACGGTCGTTGACTGCGCCGTTGCAGATGTAGGATTAAGCGGCCGCGGACGAACCAGTCGATCTCCCACCAGGCCCCACGCGGATAGCCGTAGCTGAAGTAGTTCGCCCAGCCTTCCAAGTGCCGGTTCAAGCGGCCGATCAGTTGCGGGAGTGGCGTGCAGCTCTGATTGGCAGCTGTCATCGCTCTCAGTTGCTCCCGCTCCCGTGCCACCGCCTTCGCCGACGGACTCACGTTCAGATATTGCTTCGACCGGCCAGACCGGTCCCGGTCCCATCGAAACGTGTATCCCAGAAAGTCCAGGCTTGCCCCTCCAGGCTTCACTTCCACCACACGCGTCTTCTCGCGATTGATCTCCAGTCCGAACCTGCCTTCCAGCTTCGACTCCACCCAGTCAGTCAGCTCCGCCGTCCACTCTCGCGCTAGCACCACCATATCGTCGGCATACCGCACCAACTTGGCATCTGCCCAAAGCGCCGGGCCTTGCGGCCCATGGAACAGTGCGTCGAACCAGTGCAGAAACAGGTTGGCCAACAGGGGCGAGATTACACCACCCTGTGGAGTCCCCTTCTCATTCCTGGTCCGCTTTCCGCCGGTTCCGTCCTCGCCCGGTTCCACCACCACCGCCTCCAGCCACATCCGGATCAGATCCAAAACATTCCGGTCCGCTATCCGATGCCGCAAGCACGCCAGCAGTTTCTCGTGCGAGATCGTGTCGAAGTAGGATTTTAGGTCGGCGTCGTACACCGCTTGGTAACCCGCTTGCAAATGTCCGCGGATTTCCTCCAGCGCCTGGTGCGCATTCCGCCCCGGCCGGAATCCGTACGAACAATCCAGGAAATCTGCCTCAAAAATAGGCTCCAGAATCAACAGTGCGGCCATCTGCACCACCCTGTCTTTGATCGTCGGAATCCCCAGCGGCCTCTGCTTCCCATTCGCCTTCGGGATGTACACGCGCCGCACCGCTTGCGGTCGATAGCTCTTGGTACGCAACTCCTCCCGCAGGCACTCCAGCCATTTCTGGATGCCGCCCTCTTGCAGTTCTATCTGCTGGAAGGTGAGCCCATCCATACCGGGCGCCCCGTCGTTGCTGCGCACTCGTGCCATCGCCGCTGCCAGCACATCTGCCCGATAGATCCGGTCGTACACCGCGTAAAACCGGAACTTCGGCTCCTGCTTGGCCTTTTGGCCGAGTTTCTGTCTCAGTTCAGAAAGTTTATCCGGCGGTGCGTTTCCGCCCTGCCGTTCCTCCGTAGTGTGCGTTTCCGCCAAGCGGCTCTCCTTCCTCTGACTCCACGTTTCTTCTGTAAGGCCCCTTCGCTCCACAGGCATTACCCTGCTTCTTCGCTACTCCGGGCCTCTCCGCCACCCTCTGGGCCGATCACGGTTATTTATTCCCGTTTCTCGTTGGCTCTTCACCGCCCAGGAGGGCTTCCCAGGTTCCTCGACAGATCTTTCCCCACGCGCCGCCTCCAACCACCCCGGAGATCCGAACAGGTGCTTGCCCGTTGCTTCCCTGCCCGTGTCAGGCTTCATCCTACGCGGAGGACTGGCCGATCCCGGCTTGCTAACGAGGCCGAATCGAGTTCGCTTGCGCTGCAGCTCATGGGTTCGCCCGCGCGGGGCTTCAGCATCTTGGGTTTCCCCTCCTGCTGCCCGCCGGCTACATGTTGAACAGGCAATTACATGGTGAACTCCTTCCGTTCACAAGATCTGCCAGGCTTGTCCCTGGCGCACCGCGCGTCAGCAAGCGGCCACTCGCAAGTACTTCTGACGCCATGTTTAGACTGTCTAACCCCGAACGTCAGACGATTCCGAGCCGCGACCGTGAGGGAGCGGATTCGCAAGTACTTCCGACGGCATGTCTTAGATACTCCGAAAGCACCTATTTATGAGAAGATTGAGAGTCGAGATCGCTTCTATGGTTAAGAAACTCTGTATGGCAATGGTTCTCGCGCTCAGCGCATCCGCGGCAGACACCGGTTATCTGGTGGTCGCCAACAAAGGCGACCATACGGTGGGCCTGATCGATCCCGCCGCGGGGAAGCAGGTCGCGACCATTGACGTGGGTGGAATCACTCCACACGAGGTGATCGCCTCGCCCGATGGCCGTCTGGCGTTCGCGCCGATCTATGGTAATTCGGGAGTCGGCAAGCCTGGCACAGACGGCTCCAACTTGGCTGTCATCGATCTGAAGACGCGCAAACTCGTCGGCAACGTCGATTTTGGGAAAGGCGTCCGTCCGCATTGTCCGGTGATCCATCCACGTACCGCGATGCTCTACGTTACGACCGAGCTTGACCAGACGATCACGGTCATCGATCCCAAGACGTTGAAGATTATCGGAGCCATCCCGACCGGTCAGACGGAGTCCCACATGCTCGTCATCAGTCATGACGGACACCGTGGATACACCGCCAACGTGGGCCCGGGCACGGTTTCGGTGCTCGATTTGGACGCACGCAAGACCCTGGCCGTTATTCCTATCTCGGGCGACACGCAGCGCATCTCCATTACTCCCGATGACAAAACTGTGTTCACCGCGGACCAGACCAAACCCAGGCTGGCCGTCATCGACACGGCTACGAACAAAGTGAAGAGCTGGATCGATCTGCCCGCGCCCGGTTACGGCACGGCGGTGACACCGGATGGCAAGTTGCTGGTCGTCGCGGTTCCCGGCGCCAACAAGGTGTCGATCGT
>DATFZA010000555.1:0-12914 GCA_035314765.1 Bryobacteraceae bacterium | reverse complement strand
GACTTCAGCGAACAGCAGACTCATGATGCTGAAAATGGCCGCATTCGGCCGGACATGATCGTGCGTTTGCCTGGCGGCCGGCTGCTCGCCGTGGATGCCAAAGTCCCGCTGACCGCGTACCTCGATGCCGTGGGCGCAGCCGACGAGTCTACGCGCCGCGCCGCCATGCAAAGGCACGCTGCGCAAGTAGCGGAACACGTCAAACAACTTGGCGGCAAGCAATACTGGGCGCAATTTCAACCGGCGCCGGAACTCGTAGTATTGTTCCTGCCGGGTGATCACTTCTTCAGCGCCGCGCTCGAGATCAACCCCGCGTTATTAGAAGACGCCATGGCGCGTAAGGTGGTGATTGCCACGCCTGTGACGCTGATCTCGATTCTCAAGGGCATTGCCTACGGCTGGACGCAGGAACAACTCGCCGAGAACGCCGAAGAAATCCGCCGCGTTTCCAAAGAGCTGTATGAGCGCGTGCAGACAGTCTTCGAATACTACGCCGACACCGGGCGGGCACTAGAGAGAACGGTGGAGGCTTACAACCGCTCCGTGGGTTCGTGGGATTCGCGCTTGACGCCTGCACTACGGCGCTTGAACGAACTCGGCATCGGCAGCGAAGAGCCGGCAGCGGTGGAACCGGTAGACATTGTCACCCGGCGGCCGCGCGCGTTGGGAGCGTAGAGCGTGCCTATGGGTTAGGCGCCAGTCGATACAAACCTGAGGAATCGCCATGGACGCCCGTTGACGATGCGCTCTTCCTCTTGATAACAACCACCCGCGTAACTCGAGACGGCCGTCCGCCAGAAGGCAACCGCAGGCGCGTTTGCATCGAGTACTCTGACCAGCCATTCGCCGGCACGTTCGTTCCAAAGGAGGGTTGCCATTCTCTGTCCGAAGCCGTTCCTTCGAAATCTGCGCAGGACGAAGAACTCGTGCACGTCATGTGCGCCAATGTCGCCCAGCCACTCCGCGGCCGAACCCACCAGGGCAAAGCCCGCGATCGAGTCGCCCACCTTCGCTAAATACGCGTCGTAGCCGTTCTCCCAGACCGCGGACGTGTCATAAGAGTAGCTTCCATCGGCCTTGGTATCGACTTCAAACCACTCCGACATGTCGTGAACGTAGTGCTCAAACAAATTCCGTAGCACAACATCCGACTCCGGTCCTATCTTCGAAATCGAGAGATTAGCAGGCGACATGAGGAATAGCTTTTCCAGCTTAGCGGTTTTCTTAGGTCAGCCTCAAGATACTCAGCGGCGTTATGATTACGGGCATGAATCTGCTCCGTCTCGCGATATTGCTCCTGGCGGCCACCTGCGCCTACGGCGGCGGGAGAATCGTTTTTCTCGATATCAAGGGCGGCCGAGTTATCGAAGCGAACCCGGATGGTTCCGATATGCGGGTTCTCGTGGAAGGGCGCAAGGCGCTGCCTGATGGCATCGTGGTCGACACGGTCTCTCGGCAGATGTTCTGGACGAACATGGGCAAGCCGAAAGATAATGACGGCTCCATCGAACGGGCCGATCTGGACGGAAAGCACCTGACCACGGTGATCCCGGCCGGCGAAACATGGACTCCGAAGCAATTGAAGCTGGACAGCGCTCACGGCAAACTCTACTGGTCGGACCGGGAGGGGATGCGCATCATGCGCGCGAACGTAGACGGTTCGGATATCGAGACGCTGGTCGAGACCGGTCAGGGAGATACCGCGCGCGCCGACCCGAAAAACTGGTGCGTCGGCATCGCCATCGATATCGAGGGTGGAAAGATTTATTGGACGCAGAAGGGCGGCAGCAACGCCGGCGAAGGCAGCTTGCGCCGAACCAACCTCGAATTACCCAAAGGTCAAACGGAAGTCAACCGCTCCGACATCGAAGTGCTGTACGATCGTCTGCCCGAACCAATCGACATCGATCTTGATTTAAACAAGCGGCAGATTTATTGGACGGATCGCGGCGATCCTCCGCGCGGGAACACTGTAAATCGCGCGCCGATGGAGACAGCCCATCGCCGTGAGCCCGAGATACTGGTCAGCGGCCTGAACGAGGGCATCGGCATTGCTCTCGATCTGGCCGGAGGGCGCATGTACTTTACCGATCTGGGCGGGAGCGTTTTTAGCGCCAAGCTGGACGGCTCGGATAAGAAAACTCTGCTCAGCGGCCAGGGCGCTCTGACCGGTATCGCTTACTTTGTCCTAACTCCGTAGGACGCGGAAGAAACCAGCTCCCCTCCGGAGAGTCTCACTCCATGTCAAGGCTACTCTGGATGAGAATGCAGGTTTCCCCCTTCTGGGTTTTCGTACTGGTGGCAGGACTCAGCGCACAGGAGAATCAATATGACGCCAAACCGATACGCGCCATCGAATATGAGCCGGCCGCGCAACCACTCACCGCTGGCCAATTGGAATCCTTCCAACCCCTGAAGCTCGGCCAGCCACTCACCAAAGATGCGGTGACCGCGGCCATTGACAAGCTATTCTCCAGCGGCCGGTACGCCGACATCCAGGTGGACGTTTCACAGCGCGGCGACGGCGTCGCGGTCCGCTTCATCACCACGTCACAGCAGTTCATCGGACACATCACTGTGGAAGGTAAGATTTCTAATCCTCCCAGCGCCGGTCTCATAGAAGACACCGCTCAATTGCAACTCGGCCATCCCTTCGACCCGAAGCAAGTGGACGAATCCGACACCGCAATTCGCGATCTTTTTCAACGTAACGGCTTGTATAAGGCAACGGTCACGCATCGTTTTGTCCCGGTGGCTGAAGGACAGCAGATGAGCATTGTCTTTGAAGTAACCAGCGGCGAGCGCGCCCGCTACAGTGAGCCGGCTATCACGGGCGATCCCAAGCTCCCGGACATGGAAATTGCGAAAGCCACCGGCTGGCGGCGCTTTCTGGTCGGGGGATGGAAGACGGTTACCGAGAGCCGTACTCGCGGCGGCGTGCAAGGCATCGAAAAGCGTCTTCAGAAGAAAAAGCGTCTCAGCGCCAAAGTAGAGCTGAAATCGATGGACTATGACGCCACCACGCATCAAGTGAAGCCGGCCATCGACATCCAGGCCGGCCCGCAGGTGAACCTGGAGGCGATTGATGCCAAAGTGTCGCAGCGCGTTCTGCGCAAATTCGTCCCTGTCTTCGAAGAGCAGACGGTGGACCGCGACCTGCTCGTCGAAGGCGCGCGTAACCTGCGCGACTACCTTCAAGCACAGGGCTATTATGAAGCGCAGATCGATTTCCACGAAGTCCCGGACCCAGATAAAGGCCAACTAAATATTCGGTATGTAATTGAGAAAGGTAGCCGTTACCGGCTGGCGCATATCGGCGTGACTGGCAACAAATATTTCGATCGGGCGGCGATTACTGAACGCCTGCTGGTCCGTACGGCCTCGTTTCCAGCTTTCCGCCACGGCCGCTACAGTGAAGCCTATGTGGAACGAGACCAGCAGAATATCGAAAATCTATACAAGTCGAACGGTTTTCGGGATGTCAAGGTGACTGCGGCAACACAAAAAGACTATCTCGCCAAGACAGGCGATATCGCGGTGACTTACTCCATTGAGGAAGGTCCGCAGTGGCGCATCGACAAGCTCACGGTTGGTGGCTGGAGCGATGATGCCATGAAAGCGGTTCAGCCTCGGCTTACCTCAAGCGCGGGGCAACCGTTCAGCGAGTTCAACGTCGCCGCGGACCGGAGAGAGATTCTGAACTATTACTTTTCCCAAGGATATCCCTCGCCGGAGTTCAGTTGGAAGTTCGAAGAGACCGGTCCGCCCCATACCGTTAACGTTCAGTACGACATTTCTTCCGGACAGCAGCGGTTTGTTCGTCAGGTGATCGTGACGGGTCTCGAAACCACTCGCCGCAAACTCGTTGACGATGCATTGGCCATCAAGGAAGGCGACCCGCTGTCTCCCACGGCAATCACCGCAACCCAGCGCGCTCTTTATGACCGTGGCGTATTTGCAAAGGTGTCGCCCGCGATTCAGAATCCGGATGGCGCGGAACGCGAGAAGATTCTCCTCTTTGATCTCGACGAGGCGAGCCGGTACACCCTCCGGCTCGGCGTTGGCGCCGATGTTTCGCGCTTTGGACCCAGCACCATGGACCTTTCCCAGCCCGACAACGCCACGGGATTTAGTCCGCGCTTCTCGGGCGAACTCAGCCGGCTCAATTTCCTCGGCATCGGGCACACCGTCAGCGTGCAAGGCCGCGTGTCCACCCTGGAACAGCGCGTTCTTCTGAATTATTTCGCACCGAGGTTCTTAAATGCGGACGGACGCAATATTACCTTCTCGTTGCTTTACGACGACTCTCGCGATGTGCGCACCTTCACGTCACGGCGCGAGGAAGGATCCGTTCAGATCTCGCAGAAGTTCACTAAGGCCGTGAATGGTCTTTTCCAGTTTTCGTACCGCCGGGTCGGCACTTCTAACATCGCGATTCCGACCTTGTTGGTCCCGCAGCTTGCCCAGCCAGTGCGTATCGGGCTTTTCTCGGCCAGCCTGATTCAGGACCGGCGGGACAGCCCCACCAACCCGACGCACGGCATTTACAACACCATTGACGTCGGTGTTGCTTCAAACATTTTTGGCTCGCAGCGTAGTTTTGTACGGGCTTTGGGCCGCAACGCCACATATTACCGCATTGGGAAGAATCTGGTGCTCGCGCGCGAACTTACCTTCGGCATCATTTCCCCCTTTCGGGTTCCGCCAGGGACGAGTAACGCCGGTGACATCCCGTTGCCAGAGCGCTTTTTCGGAGGAGGCGGCCAGTCTATGCGGGGATTTCCCGAGAATCAGGCCGGACCCAGAGACACCGGAATGCCCGCCGAGCCCGGAGGCACGGCGAGCGAGCCCACCGGCTTTCCGCTCGGCGGCAACGCCTTGTTTTTCCACGACACCGAACTGCGCTTTCCGCTCATCGGCGAGAACGTCGGAGGGGTATTCTTCCACGATATGGGAAATATCTTCGACACTATCGGCGATCTTTCTTTCCGTTTCCACCAAAAGAACAATCAGGATTTCAATTACATGGTGCACGCCGTGGGCTTTGGTCTGCGCTACAAAACGCCGGTGGGGCCGGTCCGTGTGGACCTTGCCTATAGTATCAATCCGCCGAGCTTTGTTGGATTCAAGGGAACTTATCAGCAATTGCTGTTATGCAATCCGAACACGCCCACAACCAACCCGTCTTACTGCACCGGGGTCCCCCAGGGCATCAACCATTTTCAATTCTTCTTTTCCATCGGGCAGACGTTCTGATGGGACGTTTCGGACAATGATGAAAACCGGCAAGTTTGCGACGCGGACGGGGACACTGCGGGCTGGAGTCCGAACTCCCTCGCTCAGAACTATCGTAGCGGTGTCCCCCTGGCGCTTGGCTAGAAAGTGGGTTTTGGAGAGCCCGGGGAGTTATTTGCGCGCTGGGAAGCGGGTTAATAACCTGTCCCACATCTTGCTTGCCCTGTGTCTGCTGTTGTTGACGCCGCTCCACGCCGAGGTCTATGACGGCGTGGCCGTTTCCATTGGCACGCATGCCATCAAGACCAGCGAGATCGAGCGCGACATCCGCCTGACTGCGTTTCTCAATGGCGCGCCGCTGAATTTCTCCACCAAAGAAAAACACAAAGCAACGGATCGCTTGATCGATCAGATGCTGATCCGCGAGGAGATGGTCAAGGCGCACGTGGCCACTTCCCTGGACGCGGATATCGTCTTCGAAAGAATCAAAAGTACTCGTTTCGCTGCGCCGGGCGAATACGAACAAGCGTTGAAAACATATGGGATCGGCGAGCCGGAACTGAAAGCGCACCTGGCGTGGCAACTGGCGGTGCTCGCATTTGTAGACGTCCGCTTCAAGGCCAATCCGCCGTTTTTCGCCTGGCTCGATACTTCGCGCAAGAACCTGCGCATTCAATATCGCGGGAATTGGGAACAATGAGACGCGCCAGGCGCTTTATTGCGGTAATGTTTGCGCTGCTGTTACTAGGGACTGTGGCTCTCGTATTGACGGTGAGAACCCAGTGGTTCCGCGATTACGTGCGGAAAACAATCATCTCCTACACCGAAAGCGCCACCGGTGGGAAAGTGGATTTGGGATCGTTTCAGTTCGACTGGACCGGCATGCGCGCGTCCATCTCGGATTTTGTAATCCACGGGACCGAAGGCCCCGGGCAGGCCCCGTTGTTGCGAGCTGATCGAGCGGACCTGGTACTCCGATTACTTCCCAGCTTTCGGCACGCTTACGAACTGGAGTCACTCCAGGTCGAATCGCCGCAAGCGCATGTAGTTGTCTATCCCGATGGCCGTACCAATGTGCCTTCACCCAAGATCAAGCACACCAGCAACACTACTGTGCTAAGAGATGTCGTTGACTTGGCAATTCGTCGATTCGAGATCCGCAACGGTGTGCTCGATTTCAACGATCAAAAGATCAAGTTCCACGCCCGCGGCGAAAATCTGGTGACGCAACTGTCCTTCAATATGGTCAAACAAGCGTATGACGGGCAGGTCTCAATAGACCCGCTGATGGTGCAACAAATCGCGCTCAATGTAATGTTGCCACTGCATCTGGAGCGCGACAGAGTGGACGTGACGCTAGCTCGTCTTGCAACGAGGAAGTCGGAGCTCTCAGGCAGCGCGTCTCTGCAGCATTTGATCGACCCGCAAGTCTCGGCGAACCTCCAAGCGCGGTTATCGCTAGCGGAAGTAAATCAGATCGCTGGGCTCAAACTCGATTTGCGAGGCAAGAATGTTCCACAGATGTTACTCGCGAAAGTAAGTCTGGCCGGCAACAAACTCTCCAGCGCCAATGTTGAATTGGGCCAGTCGTCGATTCAAGCCTCAGTGAACGGACATTTGGAAGGGAAACTGGCGCTTCCCCAATTGGGCAAGCTGCTGGCTCAACCGGCGCTCGCGCAGGCCGGAACGGCCACGCTCAGCAGCAATATCGACCTGTCTGGAAATGTGATCCGCGCCGGCGATCTCTACATAACGGTGCTGGGCGGCAGCTTTGCCGGCAGCGCTTCGCTGTCGCACATGCGGCAGTATAAGTCGGCTGGCAACCTGGCAGGCTTCGATATTGACCGTCTGGCGCGGGTCTTCACTGGCAACAAAATTGGCTATGCGGGGGTGATTTCAGGTTCCGTGGAAGTCAGAGGGGACTTCGAAAGCAAGCCCGCCGTCATGGCGCGGGCGAATTTGACCATCCAGCCTGGGCGCAATGCTGTGCCGGTTTCCGGCAAGTTGAACGTCGATTCCAACGGCCGGGTAGGCGATTCTTACATCACGCTTCCGGCATCCAGGCTCGATCTCAGTGGTTCTATCAACAAGCAAATTCACTTCAAACTGGCCTCACACGATTTGGACGATTTTCAGCCCCTGCTCTTCAGCCAACCGCCGCCGGCAACGCTCGCGCCTGGTGGCATGGCTACGTTCGAGGGCGACTTGACAAGTATTTTGACGACGCCACAATTGAGCGGTCACTTGACCGCCAATCGCTTCGTGCTGGAGAATCGTCCTTTCGATCAACTGAACGCCGATCTGGTGGCCAACAGTTCTCACGCCGCGGCGGAAAACGGCACAGTCGTCCGTGGTGCGCTCCAGGCCGAGTTTTCCGCGAGCGTAGGGCTTCGCGCCTGGAAGGCCGAAGCCGCTCAACCTCTCAGCGTCACTGCCCAAGTGCGGAATGCCGATCTGGCGGATGTGTTGGCGTTGGCCGGCTACAAGAACGCAGTCTTCACAGGCGTCTTGAACTCCACTGTCCAAATCAACGGAACCGTTGGCAATCCGCAAGGCTCGGCGACGTTATCGGTTTCGAACGGCACGGCCTACAACTACCGCTTCGATCGGCTTGACGCCAATGTCACGCTGGCCGATCAACTGGTCACGTTGTCCAATGCTCAACTCACCGCCGGGAGTGCTCAAGCGATCGTCACTGGCACGTACCGGCATCCGCAAGACAGCTTCTCCACCGGCCAAATCGATGCGAAAATCGCCAGCATCCATATGCCGCTAGATCAGTTTCGTCCGGTCAACCGCAATACTCCGCCGCTGGCTGGCACTGCACAAGTGAACGCCACCTTTTCCGCCAACCTCTCGCAAAGCGGGCTGCGCATTACTTCTGTCAACGGCATTGCAGAGGCCCGCGGCCTGCGCTATAACGGCGAAGACCTGGGCGACTTACAGGCCGCGGCAAAGACGTCCGGCAACAACGTGGATTTGACCGTCAACGGCGCACCATTCGGCTCATCCATCCGCGTCAGCGGGCAAACTCGTCTGACTACGGATTACCCGACCACCGCCTCCATGACGATTGCCGGCCTGCCCTTGGAGCGCGCCGCCGCCCTGGCTGGCCGCCAGGATTTGCCTGTGGCGGGAAAACTAACGGCGGACGCTAAGCTCGACGGGCCGCTCTCCAACCCCAGCGGAAGGGCGACATTCAACCTGAGCAATGCGACGCTCTACGAGCACCTGGATAGTCTGCAAGGTCAACTGACTTACTCGAACGACGAACTACTACTACAGTCTCTCCATGCCGCGGCCGGCACCGCGCGCGTCGATCTTTCCGGCTCTTTCACGCACTCACCGGGCGACTTCCGTGAGGGACAATTGCACTTTGCGCTCAAGAGCAACGACGTGCAATTGGCGCAGTTGAAGAAAGTACAGGAGTTCAAGCCAGGGTTAGCTGGAACGCTTAAGCTGGACGCTTCTGGCGAAGGCCGTCTGCAGAAAGGCGAACCTGCTCTGCTGCTGACAACGCTGAATGCCAACATCGCCGCCAATGGCCTCAGCCTGAACAAGCAACCCTTCGGCGACGCAACTTTAACGGCTGAAACACGCGGCCAGGATCTGGAGTTCAAGCTGCGTTCGAACTTCGCCCACGCAGACATCGCATCGGATGGCAGCGTTCAACTCACCGGCGATTACCAGGCCAAGGCGAACCTCACATTTTCCAACGTGACCTATGCCGGGCTGCGCGGCTGGCTGCCGTTCAGCGATAGCCTTTCATTGAGACGAGCCGATCTAAACGGCGTCATGGAGGGCTCGGCATCGATCTCCGGGCCGGCACTGAAACCGGAAGAATTGACCGCTTCCTTGCGTATCCCCAAGCTCCAGCTGGCCGCGACCCCGCGCGCCAGTATCGCGCCCAAGATGTCCAAGATGACGTTAGAGAACGACGGGCCCATCGCGCTCAGTCTCAACCGGTCGGTGGTGCGCGTCGATAGCGCACACATTATCGGGCCCCATACGGACCTCCGTATTACGGGAAGCGCAGCCTTGCGGCCGATACAGGCGCTCGATCTGCAAGCTAACGGCACTCTCGATATGGGCGTTCTGCAAAGCCTGGACCGCGATCTCTATTCCAGCGGTTCGATTACGCTCGCAGCCAAAATCTCCGGCACGCTCGACGATCCCAATGTGAATGGACAATTGGTGCTAAAGTCGGCCTCCCTGAACTTGATCGATGCGCCCAACGGCATTTCCAAGGCCACCGGAACCATCCTATTCAACGGAAAATCGGCGGTCATTCAATCGCTGACGGCCGAATCCGGAGGTGGATCCATCTCGCTCGGCGGCAATGCGACGTATGCCGCAGGCAACGCTAACTTTCGCGTGACTGCGACCGCGAAGAATGTCCGCGTGCGTTATCCGGAGAGCGTCAGCACACTAGCGGACGCGTCCTTGATCTTAAACGGCAACCTCGACCGCAGTACTCTGTCCGGAACCGTCACCGTTCAACGCATTGGCTTCAATCCTCACAGCGATTTTGGCTCGGTCCTATCCAGCGCCGCTCGTCCCATTCAGTCGCCTGCCTCTCCCGATCCCTTGCTTGCCAGCGTCCATCTTCAGATTCAGGTGAAGACTACACCCGGCATCCAATTTCAGACTGCTCTCGCGCAAAATGTCCAGGCCACGGCCGACCTGCGGGTGCGCGGTACGCTCGATGAGCCGGGTGTATTGGGCCGCATCAACATCACGCAAGGCGAGCTGATTTTCTTCGGCGCCAAGTACACCGTCAATCAAGGCTCCGTTGCATTTTATGACCCGGCTAGAATTTCGCCGGTGCTCGATGTGGACCTGGAAACCAAAGTACAGGGAGTCGACATTACTCTGACGGTGTCCGGCCCGGCCGACAATCTCACGCTGACTCACCGCTCCGATCCGCCCTTGCCTTTCGATCAGGTGCTGGCGCTGCTCGCCGCCGGTACGACACCCACCGATCCCACGATTGCCGCGCGCCAACCCTTGGCGCCGCCGCAAAGCGGGGAGCAGATCGGGGAATCCGCGATTCTTTCTCAGGTGGTGGCCAGTCCCATCACCGACCGTCTGTCCCGCGTCTTCGGTATCACGCAACTCAAGATTGCGCCGGCATTTGTCACCGGTTCCGTGCTGCCGCAAGCGCGCGTCACTCTCTCGCAGCAAGTGGCCCGAAACGTGAACTTCACCTACATCACCGATGTCACCAACAGCAACACGCAGATTTTCCAGGTCGAGTGGTCGATCGGCGAAAAGTGGTCGGCTGTAGCCACTCGCGATGAAAATGGCCTGTTCGGCATCGATTTTTACTACAAGCGAAAATTTAAGTGAAGAAAGTCCGCCATCCGGTTCCCGCGACGGTAGCGAAAGATATATGATCTTTACGTCCGGAGAGTTGATTGACTACCACCACGTCTGTAGTGTCGATCCAGGTTGGCCGCCCGCGCCAAGTAAGTTGGCGCCGGCGGAGCTTCCGCACTGGTATCCTCAAGACGCCTGTCAGCGGGCCCGTCGCAGTGACGCGCTTGAATCTTGCAGGCGATGAACAAGCGGATTTGAGCGTACACGGCGGCCTGGACAAGGCGGTCTATGTGTACCCGTCGGAGCATTACGAGTTCTGGCGCGCCAAACTTGATCGAAACGATCTTGCATGGGGAAGCTTTGGCGAGAACCTCACCACCACTGGTCTCGACGAACGCGAAATAGCGGTGGGCGACCAATTGGGTATCGGCTCAGCCTTATTTGAAGTGCGCCAACCCCGCACTCCTTGCCACAAACTGGCATTCAAGTTCGATCGGCCCGATATCATCAAGGCCTTCTGGAAAGCAGGCCGGTCGGGCTTTTATCTGAGCGTGCTCGAGGAGGGTGTCATACAAGCTGGGGATAAGATTATTGTGCGGCCTGCCGCTCATCCGCGAATCACCATCGCGCAATTGCTGGCTTTGCTTCGCGAAGCCACGGTGGATTTGGATCTGGTGCGGCGCGCCATCGAGTGCGAAACACTGCCCGAGGCCTGGAAAGTTTCTTTGCGTGAACGCTTCAGCGAAGCGACCATACATTAGTTGGGCGCCGCGGCCAACGCCCACGTCGGCTTCCGTTCCGTCGCAGAGCCGGATCAGGGGGTCCGGCGCGAACGTGGGCGTTCGCCCCACGATGATCTTGCGGACTTCTGGTCAGCGAAAATGCTGTTCGTACCAGCGCATCGAGCGCTCGGTCCAGTCCACTACATGCCGTGGCTCGCGCAGCCCGTGCCCTTCTCGCGGATAGCGCACCATCACCGCTTCCGTGCCGACATCGCGTAGAGCAATATAGAACTGCTCGCTCTCGGCGATGGGCACGTCATTGTCGTTCTCTCCGTGCACCAGCATGGTTGGCGTGTGCGCGTTGGCAACGTGCTTCAACGCGGAACGTTCCCACAGCACATCCATCAGATTGCCCTGGTGCGGAAACACGCCCCACTCCATTTGTTCATACTGATTGTAGTAAGTCATGTAGTTGTAGCTCACGATGTTCATGATGCCGGCGGTAGGAATGGCCGCCTTGAACATGTTGGTCTGCGTGATCAGCCAACTGCTCAGCTGGCCGCCGTAACTCACGCCTTCCAAGCCCAGGCGGTCGCGGTCGATCCACAGATATCTCCGTAATGCCGCGCTTACGCCGTAGAGTACGTCCTGTGCCTCATTCCCGTTCTGGTCGCTGAACACGGCGTCTGTAAATGCCTGGCCGTAGCCGGTAGAGCCGCGGTAATTCACCATCAGCGTGGCCCAGCCATGCGACGAATACACCTGATTCCGGAAGTTGAACGCTGGTCCCTGTTGTGAGTGCGGACCGCCGTGGATGACGACGATCAGCGGGTATTTGTGGTCCGCTTGAAATCCCGCGGGATATGTGAGAAAGGCTTCTACGTTGAACTTATTGTCGTTGCTGATAAAGCTAAACACTTCCACGGGCTCCGCGATTTTTCCGTTCATAGCTTCGTGGTTGAGATCGGTGAGTTGCTCTGGCGCGTCATCGCCGGTCTTTAGAAATAGTTGCGCCGTGTCGCTGGCCGAACTAAACGCATAGGCGATCTGGTCGCCGTGCACCGACCATGCGCCCACGTTACCGCGCCCCCCAATCACCAGTGAAGGTTTGCTTCCGTCCACGGGAAAACGGTACAGATGGCGCTCGCCCCGCTCCTGCACCGTTGTAAGTATGGCGCGTCCGTCCGCCGTCCAGCCCGGCTCGTCCTGTCGGTTGTCGATGCCCGCGCCCAACTCGCGCCGGTGCTTGCCGTCCGCGTCCATTACCCAGATATGCGTGTCCTCCATCGTGGTTTCGAGATCGGTGAGCCCGCGTTTGGTGCCCTCATAAGCGATAGCTTTGCCATCCGGCGACCAATGTGGCCGGTATTCGGCGTTTTCCGTCGCGGTCAAGCGGCCTTGCTCGCCAGTCGATACGTTCCAGGTAAACAAATCGTAGTTGAAGAACTGGTCCTCATTCGGTTCACGGTTCGATACGAACGCGATCTGCTTGCCGTCGGGCGACCAGTCGATGGAATGCTCATAGTGACTGCCGGTGGTCAGTTGACGGCTCTTGCCGCTAGCCACGTCCAGCACAAACAGATGCAGCCGCTTGTTGTCGTTGAAATGCGAATTGCCTTCCGCCGCGTCCGGTTTGTA
>DATFZA010000554.1:0-2582 GCA_035314765.1 Bryobacteraceae bacterium | reverse complement strand
CTACCGGCTGCGCGGCCTGAAGATTGTCGAGCCGAACCACGTGTGGGCGGCCGACGTGACCTACATCCCGATGGCGTGCGGCTTCCTCTATCTGGTGGCGATCATCGACTGGGCCAGCCGGGCGGTTCTGGCATGGCGGCTATCGAACACCAACGATGCGAGCTTCTGCGCGGCGGCGCTGGAGGAGGCGCTGCTTCGGTTCGGGAAGCCGCGGATTTTCAATACCGATCAGTGCTCCACTTTCACCGCCGAGGCTTTCGCCGGCAAGCTCGCGGCGGCCGGCGTCGCGATTTCGATGGACGGACGCGGCCGCTTCATGGACAACATTTTCATCGAACGGCTGTGGCGCTCCATCAAGTATGAAGAGGTGGTGTGCTGTGGAAACTTGCTTCGCAGTGGAGCAGGTCAGCTTTATCGGAGATGGAGGAGGGTCCTCCGAAGACGGTCTGCAGGGGCAGTCTTCAAACCACCACAAGCTGCGAGGGTAAAGAGCTCTCGTGGTGAACGTTGCTGGAAAAGGCGGGGATCACCCCGTCAGGTATGTCTCATAAAGGCGAACGTGAGTGAACCGCTGATGACGTGTCGTAACATAAATAGCGACGTCGAAACCAGGATTTGGACTTCTATCCTGCGAGCAAGGGTTGGGAAGCGCCTGCTTATTGCCCAACCGGCGTCCGGCATGAAGGCGGCGTGAGTATGAGACCGGCTCCGATAAGGAACGCAGGAACCTGTCGTCCCGATGTCAAGAGAGAAGCCCAAGTGGCCAGCCGCCATGAGGGTCAGAGTATCGATGCGGGGCACAGGGGCGGAGACGCCCGTAATAGGGTTGAAGATCTTGTAATGGGATTGGACCGAAGGGGCGTCGTCATCCAGCTTCAAAGTGTGGGCAACCCGCAAGGGGAGGACCGACATGAATGAAGCCAAGCCATTTTGTATAACGAAGCGGGATGTGTGGGAAGCGTACAAGCAAGTGAAGGCCAACAAAGGGGCGGCAGGGGTCGATGGACAATCGATCGAGGACTTTGAAAAGGATTTGAAAAATAATCTTTATCGGGTATGGAATCGGATGTGTTCCGGCAGCTACTTTCCGCCTCCCGTGCGCCGCGTTGACATACCAAAAGGTGATGCTGGAGAGACTCGGCCGTTGGGCATTCCAACGGTCGCCGACAGAATCGCCCAGATGGTCGTCAAGCGGTTTTTGGAGCCGATCCTGGAGCCGAAGTTCGACAAGGACTCCTATGGATATCGGCCGAAGAAATCGGCGCACGACGCCCTGAGCGTGGCCCGGCGGCGATGCTGGGACTATGACTGGGTGCTCGATCTCGACATCAAGAGTTTTTTCGATGACATCGATTGGGAACTTTTGATGCGGGCAGTGCGGCGACACACGGATTGCAAATGGGTGCTCCTCTACCTCGAGCGTTGGCTGAGGGCGCCGGTTTGCATGCCCGGTGGACAATTGATCCATCGGGAAAAGGGGACGCCACAAGGGGCTGTTGTCAGCCCGATCTTGGCGAATCTTTTCCTTCACTACGCGTTCGATCTCTGGATGCGCCGGGAATATCCGGACGTGCAGTTTGAACGCTACGCAGATGACGCTATCTGCCATTGTCGAAGCGAAGCACAAGCGCAAGAGCTGCGTCTGGCGCTTGAAAAGCGGTTGGCGGAGTGCCGGTTGCGATTGCATCCGGACAAGACCAAGATCGTCTATTGCAAAGACGCAAATCGTAAGGGAGCCTTCCCCGAACAGGCGTTCGATTTTCTCGGGTTTACATTCAGGCCGAGATTAGCGATCAACCGTCGCGGTGAGCACTTCGTCAGCTTCATACCGGCGGTCAGCAAGAAAGCTGCCGTCAAGATGCGGCGACGCGTGCGCGCCTGGCGATTGCATTGGCGCAGTGATCTGGACTTGGACGCCATCGCGGCGTGGGTTTGCCCCGTTCTGAACGGATGGGTCAACTACTACGGGCGGTTTTATCCGTCGCGGCTTCGCGACGAGCTACGCACGATAGACGCGTTCCTCGTGCGTTGGCTGCACCGCAAATACAAACGGTTTAGAGGTCACACAATGAAGCAATGGGAATGGCTGCGATCGCTCAAGCGCCGCAAACCAGGCCTTTTCGCCCATTGGACTTTGAAGCCCATGGCTGGATGATGGGAGCCGGATGAATCGAGAGGTTCACGTCCGGTTCTGGGAGAGCGCGGGGCTGAAATGCCCCGCGCCACTCGCCTATCTCAAAGGCTACGCCGACGGCCACGAGGCGAAAGCCGGCATCAGCGATTGGATCATTTTCTACAACGAGCGCCGCCTTCATCAGGCGCTCGGCTATCGCGCACCGATCGCCGTCTGGCGCGAGGGCGCAGCGCCCAACCCCAATGGACATGTGGACAATGCAAACGCGTTGACCACATGCCCACAGGGGGATCACAAACAGCAGACACAACCTTTGGCGGCTTGATAAAGGACAACCAGCAGACGGACTTCCAACTTAGCCGCCGCCAAAAATGGTCCCGCTGCGCGGGGCCACTTCACTCCATGGCTCTGAGATACAGGTCGAGCAAGGACTCCTGTTCGTCGCGCT
>DATFZA010000553.1:0-4322 GCA_035314765.1 Bryobacteraceae bacterium | reverse complement strand
GTACCGTAGCGGTCGTTGATCTCCAGCGGATCAATCACGTTGCCCTTGGTCTTGGACATCTTCTGCTTATCCGCATCGCGCACCAAGCCATGCATGTGCACCACGCGGAACGGCACGTTGTTAGTGAGTTCCAAACCCATCATCAGCATGCGCGCGACCCAGAAGAACAGGATGTCGAAGCCGGTGATCATGAGCGAGGTCGGATAATACTTCGCCAAATCCGGCGTCGCATCCGGCCAGCCCAAAGTGGAAAACGGCCACAGGCTGGAGCTGAACCAGGTATCGAGAACGTCCGGATCCTGCTGCAGACTGTGCGAACCGCAGTGCGCACAGGCCTGCGGCGTCTCGCGGCTAACAGTGATTCGATGGCAGTCATCGCAATGCCAGGCGGGAATGCGATGGCCCCACCACAACTGGCGCGAGATGCACCAATCGCGAATGTTCTCCATCCAATAGTGGAAAGTCTTGTTCCAATTGTCCGGAACAAATGTCACATTGCCGTCATTCACCACACGCAGGCATTTTTCCGCCAGCGGCTTGGTTTTGACGAACCACTGGGTGGAAACCAGCGGCTCGACAATGGTGCCGCAGCGGTCGCATTTGGCTAGCGGCAACTGGTGCGGTTCCACCTTCGCGAGAAGACCCAGCGCTTCCAGATCCGCAACGATACGTTTTCTCGCCACAAACCGGTCGAGACCGGCATAAACGCCCGCCGCGGCGGTCATCTTGCCTTCCTCGTCGATAACCTTCACATGCGGCAGATTATGGCGCTTGCCCACTTCAAAATCGTTGGGATCGTGCGCGGGCGTGATCTTTACCACGCCGGTGCCGAATTTCGGATCCGCCAGCATATCGGCAATTATCGGAATGGGGCGATTCATCAACGGCAGCAGCGCCATTTTGCCCTGCAGATCGAGATAGCGTTCGTCGTGCGGATTGACGGCCACGGCGGTGTCGCCCAGCATCGTCTCCGGCCGAGTGGTGGCAACAGTCAGGAAACGATCGGCGCCTTCCACCGGATAGCGAATGTGCCAGAGACTTCCATTGGTCTCTTCGTGCTTCACCTCCACATCGGAGATCGCCGTCTGGCAACTCGGGCACCAATTGACCATGTAGGCGCCGCGATAAATCAGGTCCCGTTCATACAGCAGGACAAATGCTTCCGTCACGGCTCGCGATAGCTCCGGGCTCAGCGTGAAGCGCTCCCGCGACCAATCGCAACTGTCGCCGATGCGCTTCATCTGCGTAGTGATGCGCGCGCCGAATTTCTCTTTCCAGGCCCAGACGCGCTTCTCGAATTCTTCGCGGCCGATTTGCTTGCGGCTGATGCCTTCCTGCTTCAGGCTTCGCTCCACCAGCATCTGAGTGGCGATGCCGGCGTGATCGACGCCTGGCAGAAAGAGCGTGTTGTCGCCGCGCATGCGGTGCCAACGGACCGCCGTGTCGATCACCGAATGATCCAGCATGTGGCCCATGTGCAGCGAGCCGGTGACATTGGGCGGCGGCACCGCGATGGAGAAAACCGGGCCGGGGGCATCGCGATCGGCCACAAAAACGCCGGTCTCGAGCCAGCAATTGGCCCAGGACGGCTCAATCTTCTGCGGCTCGTAAACTTTATCGAACTCCATGGATATTTCTAGTTTAGCGGGCGGCCGGGCGGGTGTTCGCGTCCACGGGTGGCGCTCCGGCGACACTTGGCGGTCGGGCGCGTTCTACGGATTAATCCTAGGGGCCCAACGAACGCCCGACAATCTGTTATCATTAGACCGTCTTTGTCAGTCCTGCGATTTTGGTTGTTCGTGCCAACGGAGTTTACCGCCTTTGTTCGATCTGCCCGATTAGCTCGTTCTGCAAATTCAGAAGGAAAACCAATTTGAAAAACATTTTTGTAGGAAACCTCAGCTTTAGTACGACTGAAGATGCACTTCGGTCCCTTTTTGAAGCATACGGCGCCGTGGACCGTGTCAGCATCGTCACCGATCGCGAGACCGGCCAGCCGCGTGGCTTTGGCTTTGTGGAAATGAGCGTCGATACCGAGGGCAATCGGGCGATTGATGCGCTTAACGGCACGGAACTCAACGGCCGGGCACTGAACATTAACGAAGCCCGTCCCAAGGAAGAACGCGGCGGGGGCGGCGGCGGACATCGCCGAAGCGGTGGCGGCGGCGGCCGTCAGAACAATCGCTGGTAAGCGCTGGTAAGCCAGTCTAGCGCTGAACCCGTCTAACCCCAAAAACATCAGCGAGGGGATCGAGCCCGATCCCCTCGCTGACGCTCGGGGTAGACTCGGGCGCAAGAATCGCACAATACAAAACTCCCGAACACAGGCTAACCGCCCCGCCCTGGGCGCTTAGTGGATGTTAGCGGCTGTTTGCGTGCCTACGCGCTTCGCCAGAATTAAGCTCGATGGCCGGCGCCACGCGCCATAGCCAAGAGAAAATCCCAGCTCCTTCACCCGGGAAGGATCCTGGAACGCTTTGGCCAGATCCTTCTGGTACTGCGCCTTGAACGGACGATCCGGTGCGCTGTACTCGCCATATAGCGTGACTTTCCACTCCGGTTCCTTGAAGAAGCGGTAGGGAACGCCGGTGTCGTCTTCGAGGATCAAGTTGCTCTTGGCCAAGATGAAATTGCGCAACTCTTCACATTGCTTCCAATGCAGCAGAAACGATCCAGATTTCACCAGCGTGTCCGGCTTACCCTGGTGGTCGACAAACTTGGGAAAGGCCTTGCTGTCGAAATCGCCCGCCAAGTCGCCCGAGTAATAATAGACGGTCCGCGTGATCGTTTCCGTGCCGCGATGGTAGCTGATGGCAACCGCTTCCTGCTTCACTTTTTCCTGTTTTTCCAGGGACTCGGGCTCGGGCGCGAACTCGCCCGACTGCTCCAGATGACCATAGCGGACTCCTTCAATGGTGTGACCGCTACGCGCCAGCAGCAGAAGCATCGTCTGGAGCAGGCCGTCCGCCACGCGGCCTCGGAAATGGCTGTCCATCTCACTGGTCACAAAAAAGCTTCGGTTGAAGATGGACGATAGCCCCTTCTCCCAACCGTTCAATTCTTTCTCCAGATTGTCCGGCTTGTAGCTTTCCGGTTTCCGGATATGGCCCACCGGCTCCAGGCCGGCAAAGACCATGGTAGTGGCGTCCGGAAAGAAGCGAGTGGCATAAAGCACGTCTGGTCCGCTCAACGGATAAAAGAGGAATTTGCTCGGGCTGTACTGGCCCGCCAACTCGCGCTTCTGAAAGGCATCGATGGCGCCGAACTGCTTGGCGTCGGCGGTCTTCCATTTCTCCGTCAACGCGGTGGAGTATTTCTGCCAGGCTGGATCGGACTCCAACGCATGGAAAGGGCCATCCGCCCGGCCGGGAATCCCCGCGAGGAATTGGGCCGTATCGTTGAAGACGTTCGGCGAGAAGGCAGCTTTCGGCGGTGGTTGGTCCAACGCGGCCTTGGTGTCGTGCTGGCCGCAAGCGGACACTAACAAAATGAAGCCCAGCAGAGTACAGAAAGGGAAGAGAGTTGAAAGTTTAGACGACACAGTATTCTAATCGGTGAAGTTTCAGGATAATACAAATCCGAGGCAGTAGAGCGAGGGATTTGGTGAATTCTCTTTCATCTTTTCAATAAGTTGGGGGTTGGGAGTTTGTTTCACGAACCACCTGGGTGATACTCGCGCTCGGTGTGACCTTCGAGCTGCGACGGGTAGAAGTAGACCTCTCTCAGGTCGCCCGTGCTATAGCGCTGCGCTTCGTCGTCAAAGTGGCGCGACGATGGGTGACCGCTCTCGCCGCCCGCAGTCACGGCCTTGGCGTGTACTTTCGCTCCAAACTCAACGACCGCGACGAAGCTATTGCCGCTGGTTCCGTACCATTTCTTCGTGCCCGGATAGGGACGCGCGCTGAACGAGGCGAGCGAGCCCCAGGCGGAGTACGTGAAGCCCACAGGAATACTTGGCGCAGCGTCGTTGAACGGTTGCACGAGGTCGCCGTTGATGCGCTGGAATCGATTGATCTCGCCCCACGGCGTCTTCCAAGTCCCGAAGTCCGCATCGAGTTTGGCGGACGCTATTTCGAGCGCTTGCAAGAAGCCGCTTTTCGGCGTCCGCTGCAACTCTTGCCCCCAATACACCGCCAGCGACGTGGGAACGCTGCTGACCGACCACCGCCGATCCCAGGCTCGCAGCAAAGCCACTTGGTCAGCCAGTTTTGCTTTCAAGGGATCGGAAGCCGGCAACTCATCCCACGCCTTGGCTAGTTCCGGAATCGGCTTTTCGAACCACGGCAGGTAACTATCGTAAGCCGCGGCGATCAGTGAATCGA
>DATFZA010000552.1:0-4628 GCA_035314765.1 Bryobacteraceae bacterium | reverse complement strand
GATTGTGTACGTCTTCGCCCCGGCGCCGCGAGTTGAGAAATTGCGGCCCACGGGATTGGTTTTAGGAAAGTAAAACTTCGCCATGGTTTCATTGACCACGGCGATCTTGGAGGAAGGGCCTTGATCGTGCTCGTCGAAGTCGCGGCCTTGGAGTAACGCGATCCCGACGGTTTTGAAATAGTGAGGGCCCACTACGTCATAGGCCGAATCCAGGTCTTCATCGCGAGTGGATTGGAATCCGTCTACGCGTAAGCCGGTAATCGACTCGGTCCCGCTGAACACGCCGTTTTCAGACAAGCTGGCGGACTCAACGCCGGGAACGTTCTGCAGCCGGCCCAGCATGGCACGGCACATGGCGGGTATCTGCTCGCTTTGGTAGCCGCTGCCGATGGGATCTAATTCGAGCATGACCAGACCTTCGCGCTGATAGCCGACATCCATGGTTTCGAGGTGATGCAAAGTGCTGGCGAAGAGGCCGGCGCCGACGAGCAGCAAGAGCGAAAGCGCGACCTGGGCGACCACCAGGCCCTGGCCCAGGTTCCAGCGGTGGCCGCTGTGCGCCAGCGACTGAGCGCGTTCGCGTAGCGCGGGCGCCAGGTCCCGCCGCGTGGCGCGCAGAGCGGGCACCAGTCCGAAGACCAATCCGGTGAAGATCGCTACCGCGGCGGTGAAGGCCAGCACCGGCGGATCCGGACGGATATCGAGGGGCAGGGGATTAGGACCGTCGGAAGCCAGCCACAATAACAGGCTCGCGCCCCACCAGGCCAACAACAAGCCGGCCACCCCGCCCATCGACGCCAGTATTAAGCTCTCCGTGAGGAGTTGCCTTACCAGTCGCAGCCGTCCAGCGCCCAAGGCCAGACGCATGCTGATCTCTTTTTGCCGGCTAGTGGCGCGCGCCAGCAGCAGATTGGCGACGTTGGTACACGCGATCAGCAATACCAGCGCGACGAAGCCCATCAACACCAGCAGCGGTTGAGAAAACTGAAAGCGCAAGTACGAGAATCCCTTCCCGCCCGCGTCCACCGGTACCTTTGACTGCCGGATCGACTTCGCAACCTCCTCTGTGATCTTGGGACCTTGCAGTTCGATCTGCAGGTTCTTTACCAACACGGTTAGCGAAGCCCGCGCCTGGGCCAGGGAGACGCCGGGTTTGAGACGGCCTAACAGCAGCAGCCAACTGGCGTCGTTCTTTTCGAGAAACGAACTCCCCGGGTTCACTTGACCCTGCATCATAAGCGGAATCCAAACATCGTTGGAGACGCCCACCACGTCGCCGAAGAAATCGCGCGGGCCGACTCCGATAATGTTGAACTTTGTCCCATTAAGGGTAAGCGATTTGCCGATTATGTTTGGATCGCCGGCGAATTTCCGTTGCCAGTAGGCATGGCTGATGACGACCACCGCTCGCTCGCCGGGAACGCGATCGTCGTCGGGCGCGAAAACTCTTCCCAGCAGCGGGCGCACGCCGAGCACATCGAAGTAGTTCCCGGAGACCAGCCGGCCTTTGGCGGTCTCCTCGCTGGATGTACCGACGACCAGCCGGCCGGTGCGTCCGCTGGCCAGCACCTGGGTGAAAACCTGGTTCTGGTCGCGGATTTTGCGGTAAAGAGGATAGGAGATGGTGTCGCTGGTCGGGCCCCCGTTGGAGAGCGAACCGGTGCGGCTGGGATCGCCCACCGCGACCAGTTCGTCCGGCGCACTGACCGGCAGCGTGCGCAACATCACCGCGTTGATGATGCTGAATATCGCCGTGTTGGCGCCAATCCCCAGCGCCAGAGTGATGACGATAGTTGCCGTGAATCCGGGATTCTTGCGCAACATCCGCAGGCCGTAGCGCAGGTCCTGCGCCAGAGTTTCCAGAGAACCAAATCCAAACATTTCTCGACTAATCTCCTTCAGTCCGGTTGCGTTACCGAATTCCCTGGCAGCCCGCGAGCGGGCTTCCCGAGGCGCCATGCCGCTGGCGCTGTGGTCTTGCGCCTTCATGTCCAGGTGAAAGCGCAACTCTTCTTCCAGGTCCTGGTCAAGCTGGCTGCGGTGCGCCGCTCCGTGCCAGCGAAGCCGGAAAGCATTCCAAGATGCTTGCCAGCACGCCTTCAACGATGTCTGCCTCGTCCGCATAAGAAACTAAGTACACCGTGTCTCAATTACGGCCACGTATTGCCACGCGGTACTGCGAAGGGAATTCGCAGCCTTTCGCAGTCCCGACCGTGAGAAAGGGGACTAGGAGCGGACCACGACGATACGACCGGTCATGAAACAACGTCACCAAAACTGCGCGACCGCTCCCTGACGGTCGCGGCTCAGTCAGGCCATCCGAGCCGCGACCGTGAGGGAGCGGTTGCATTGGTTGTTTCATAACAGTCACTAAGCGAACTCCATCACGCGCGAGATGGCCCCGGCCAGCTTCTTCCATTTGGAGGTTTCCGCGGCCAGGCGTTGCCGGCCTTGCGGCGTGAGGCGATAAAACTTGGCGCGGCGGTTATTTTCAGAGGCGCCCCATTCGGCTTCCAGAATGCCGTCTAATTGCAGCCGGTGGAGGGCGGGGTACAACGAACCTTCTTCCACCCTCAGCACCTCGTCGGAAGTTTGCTGGATCGACATCGCGATCCCGTATCCGTGCATCGGCCCACGGGACAGCGTCTTGAGGATCATCATGTCCAGAGTGCCCTGGACCAGTTCGCCCGTATCGGCGGTCTTGCGCGCTCCCATAGATTCTTGATAGGAGTATCGCGCGAAACGCCAGCCCTGTCAAGCAAAATATAGCCTCAAGTGCTTGCGCGTCCGCTCCCTCACGGTCGCGGTTTTGTTACGGAACCGCGCGGGTCCGCTCCCTCACGGTCGCGGTTCTGTTACGGAACCGCGCGCGTCAGCAAGCGGCCACTCGCTAGCACTCTTGACGTCATGTTTACGTGATAATATCCCACATGCGCTTGTTCCTATTCCTGTTTGCGGCCGCGCTTTCCGCGCAAATTGGGCCGATTCAATTACGCGTTGACGCCAGCGGTGCACCGCAGCGGATTCTTCACGCTCACTTGACCATACCGGCCCAGCCGGGGCCGCTGACGCTGATCTATCCCAAGTGGATTCCCGGCGAGCACATGGCCACCGGACCGATCGTGAATTTAGTCGGCCTGAAAATCACCGCGAGTGGCCAGCCAGTGGCTTGGCGGCGGGACAGCGTCAACATGTACGCATTCCATTTGACAGTTCCAGCGGGCGCCACTGCACTCGAGGTGGACTTCGATTATCTGCCGCCATCGCAGGGACCGAATTTCTCTTCGGGCAGTTCAACTACCACTGAACTGGCGGTGCTTAATTGGAATCAATTGATTATTTATCCGGAAGGTTCCGATCCGGATAAACTGCAATATCAAGCCACTTTGCGCGTGCCGCAAGGTTGGCGTTACGGAACCGCGCTTCCGATCCGGCGTGAGTCCGGCGATGAGATCGAGTTTCAACCGGTGGCGGCGACCACGCTGATTGACTCACCGGTCAGTACCGGCCGCCATTACCGCACCATCGATCTCGGCACCGATCTCGGAGCGCCGCATTACGTCCATCTGGCCGCCGATAGCGAGAGAGCGCTCGAGATGTCGCAAGAAACGATTCAGCAATACAAGAACGTGGTCGCGGAAACCGGCGCTCTTTTTGGTTCGCGCCACTATCGCGACTATCATTTTCTCTATACTCTCAGCGACCACGTGAAGAGCTTCGGCCTGGAGCATCATGAATCGAGCGACGACCGCGCACTGGAGCGCTCCGTGATCGATCCTGCCTTGCTCAAAGCGAGCGCCTACCTGCTGCCTCATGAAATGGTCCACTCCTGGAACGGCAAATTCCGGCGGCCTGAGGGATTGGCCACCGGCGGATACGACCTGCCTATGAAAGGCGACTTGCTGTGGGTGTACGAAGGGTTGACCAATTATTTGGGCGAAATGCTGGCCGCGCGCGCCGGCCTGTGGACGCCTGAAGAGTATCGTGAGGAACTGGCGCTGACGGCCGCGAGTCTGGACGCCGAAGCCGGAAGAAAATGGCGGCCGCTGGAAGATACGGCTGTGTTCGCGCAGGAACTCTATAGCGCCGACGACGAGTATTCCGAATACCGCCGTGGTACGGATTTCTATCCCGAAGGGACGCTGATCTGGCTGGAAGCCGACGTTCTGATTCGCAAGCTGAGCAACGGATCGAAATCGTTGAACGATTTCTGCCGCGCTTTTCATGGCGGCCCGGGTGGCGCGCCGGCCTTGAAGCCTTACGGATTCGACGATGTGGTCGCGGCGCTGAACTCGGTGCAGCCGTATGATTGGGCGAAATTCCTGAACGACCGCGTGCGCGCCTTAAATCCCCGTGCGCCTCTGGGAGGCGTCACCGGGTCGGGGTGGAAGCTGGTTTTCCGCAAAGAGCGATCCGATATTCAGAAGGCACGTGAAGAACACGACAAACAACTGGACCTGATGTATTCGATCGGCATCCGTCTAAGAGAGGACGGCAACATCGTGGACGTCGCCTTCAACGGGCCGGCCAAGCAAGCCGGCGTGCCTCCCGCGACGCAGGTAATTGCAGTAAATGGACGCCAATACAGTCCAACATTGCTGCGCGAGAGCGTCGGGCGGAATGAGCCG
>DATFZA010000551.1:0-4674 GCA_035314765.1 Bryobacteraceae bacterium | reverse complement strand
CGAGCGAGACTTTGTGCACGCCGCCTTCCTGCATGGCCATACGGCAGGCGTTGATCGCCTTCACCGCGCCGATGGCGTTGCGCTCAATGCACGGGATCTGCACCAGGCCGCCGATGGGATCGCAGGTCATTCCTAAATGGTGCTCCATGCCGATTTCGGCGGCGTTCTCCACTTCGCGATTGTTCCCGCCCAGCGCGCTCACCAGGCCGCCCGCCGCCATGGAGCAGGCCACGCCGACCTCGCCCTGGCAACCGACTTCTGCGCCGGAGATGGAGGCGTTCTCCTTGTACAGAATGCCAATCGCGCCGGCGGCCAGAAAGAAGCGGAGCATGCCATCCTCGGAGTCGCCGGCCAGAAATTGCTGGTAGTAGCGGAACACGGCGGGAATCAGTCCCGCGGCGCCGTTGGTGGGTGCGGTGACTACGCGACCGCCCGCGGCATTCTCCTCATTCACGGCCATGGCGAAAGCGTTCACCCAATCCATGCCGATCATGGGATCGTTGCCCGTATGGTGCTGGATCTTCACGTACAAGCGCGGCGCACGGCGGCGAACTTTGAGACCGCCCGGCAGGATGCCCTCGGTATGCAGGCCACGCTCGATGCAGGCGCACATGGTGTTCCAGATCCGGGTGATGTACTCGCGCAGCGCGCTTTCGCCATGAAGTTTCTTTTCGTTCTCCCACATCACGCTCCAGATGGGCAGTCCGGCGATGTCGGCCATTTCCATCAGTTGCGCGGCATTGGTGAACGGATACGGGACGTCCAGCGGAGCGGTGGCGCTTAAAGGCGGATCGCCCGAGCGCTGGATGAATCCTCCTCCGATAGAGAAGAAGGTTTCGGAGGCCAATTTTTCTCCGCTAGCCGACAGCGCGTCAAACGTGACGGCGTTGGGATGGCCTGGGTGGACCAGGTCGCGATGGAAGAGCAGATCGGTCTGCTCGTCAAACGGGATGGGGCGCTGGCCGAACAGAGCGATGCTCTTCTGCTGGCGGATGGCGGCGATGATGCTGTCGACGCGCTCAGGGTCCACTTCATCTGGCTTCTCGCCGCTCAAGCCCAGGAGAATGGCGCGATCGGTTCCATGTCCCAAGCCGGTCAGCGCGAGGGAGCCATAGAGGTGCACGCGGACGCGCGCGACCCGATCTAAAATGCCGCGTTCGTTGAGCAGAACCAGGCACTGCCGCGAGGCGCGCATGGGGCCGACCGTGTGAGAACTCGATGGGCCTATGCCGATCTTGAAAAGGTCGAATATGCTGGTGTGCATGGCTAAGCGTCCTCTGCTTAAGCATACTGCCGGATTATTCCTGCTTTTCTATTGGCCTTCCAGCGGTCTCGCGCAATTGGTCAAAGGCAACAATCCGCCGGTGGTGTTTCTGAATGGCTATCAAGAGAGTTGCAGCGGCAGCACATTTGCGGGCACGTTTGGAATCGCCGATCAGGTGCTGGCCGCAAGCGGCATCAGCAGCACTTTCTTTGACAATTGCTCGGTTGCCGGAAAGCCGCCGATTGAGGATCTGGCAGCGGCATTCGGTACATTTGTGGCGGGCCTGAAATACACCGACGGCACCAGTGTGCCGGTGGTGGATGTGGTGGGGCATAGCATGGGCGGGCTGATTATCCGGTCTTATCTAGCCGGCAAACAAACTGGCGGCGGCGTATTTCAACCGCCGGCGGCGCCGATTATCAGGAAAGCCGTGTTTCTGGCGAGCCCGAATTTCGGAAGCGGGCTCGGCTTGATTTATCGGCTTGATTCGCAAATCGAAGAACTGGCCAGCGGCAGCCAGTTTCTGTTCGATCTAGGCACCTGGAATCAAGGAACCGACGACCTGCGTGGCGTGGATGCACTGGCGCTGGCCGGCAATGCCGGATCGGAAGTGATGACCGGGTTTGACGACGGTGTGGTCGCGTTAACCAGTGCATCTGTCAATTTCGCCAAGCCAGGGCGCACCCGCGTGGTGCCGTATTGCCACATCGATGGCGGCGGAATCATTAGCATTTTTGGATTTTGCCCGTTCAGCGCAAAGGGGATTGCTAACATTACGTCCGCTTCGCAGGACATCGCGGTCGCCATGGTGTCGTTCCTTATCGGGACGACGGCTTGGCAGAGCGTCGGGACTGCCGCGGAGCAGGACAAGTTTCTTTCCGCGGATGGCGGGTTGCTTGTGGCTGCGCGCGCCGCTGACGATTCGGCGATGACGTTAAGTACGGTGACCGCGGCTGGCGCGACAGTCACCAAGAAACTGAATGTGGAGAATTCCGCGTTCGCTTATACGGATTTATTCCCAGCCGGGGCTGTTACCTTGACTGCAGGGAGCGTGAGTAGCACTCTCACGTTGCCGAGCGGTTATTACAGCGCTATTGTAGTGAAATCAGGACCGCACATTGCGCGAGTTTATCCGGCTGCGGCGGCGGTATTTCCGCTGTCGGTTGCCGCGGGCGAAATCGTATCCATTTACGGAACATTGCTGGCCGCAGGTACCGCACAACCTGTCAATCTCCCGTTGCCCACCCAATTGAGCGACGCGCAGGTCTTGGTGAATTCAGCCGCTGTGCCGTTGTTTTATGCCTCGCCCGCGCAGATCAATGCGCTCATGCCCGCGAACGTCAGCGGTCTGGTGACAGTGACGGTGAAGAATGGCTCGGGACAAAATACCGTAAATGTTTTGATTGAACCGGCCGTGCCCACGCTGTTCACGCAGAATTCAGCGGGTACGGGTCCGGCGTCGGCGCTGGATGCATCTAACATGGCGGTCACCAGTGGCAACCCATTGCACGCGGGCGCGTTCGTCGAGTTGTTTGCCACGGGCTTGGGTTCCGTTACGCCGACGGTCACGGTGGGCGGAATGAATTGTCCGGTTTCTTACGCGGGGCCGGCGCCGGGATTCGCAGGCCTGGATCAGATTAACTGCATGTTGCCGGCGAATCTGATTGGCGCGGCGGTGCCGGTAGTGCTGCGAGCGGGAATTCGCACTAGTAATACGGCGACGCTGGAAATTATGCCGTGAGTGGTTGAGCGCTGCTCCCACAAATATGGGAAGTCGAGCTTCCCGACGCATTATTCAGGCTTGCGAAGTCGGCATCGGCGCAACGTGGTATTCCTTTTCGTGAATTTGGTATCCGAGGCGCTCGCGGAGAAGTTGACGCTCAACGAGGGCGCCTGGCGTCGGGCCGTCCGAGCACGTCGCCTGTCCCAGAGCCATGGCCGTGTGTCCGGCGAAAGCTGAAGCTTCCCAAGAAGAGCTAGCGGTGGCTCAGTTCCGGCTTTCCCGCGCAGCTGAGTTGGACCTTTTCGATATCGGCACGCACACCCTGCGGACGTGGGGCGTTGACCAGATTATCCGTTATCTCGACGACCTTGAGGCCTGTTGCCAGGGGCTGCCCGACAGCCCAGAGTTGGGCCGGCCTTGCGACCATATTCGCCCTGGCTTGCGCCGCATGGAACAAGGTAAGCACGTTGTGTTCTTCCGGCCCGAACCGGGAGGTGTTCTTGTTTCCCGCACTCTTAACGAGCGCATGCTGCCGGAAAGGCAGGGCGTCAGTGAGGAAGACGACGAGTGATGCACGCCGCGCGGGTTACTAACCCGCGGGCACAGGCTAAAGCCTGTGCCACGAGGCAGCCAAGGTCGTACGGACTTTCGTCTGTGCAGAAAATGTAGAAACTCCAGTGGCAGGATAATATCCTGCCCCACAATTGCACCTACAGCTTCTGGATCAAGGCGGCGAGGAGCGCCGTGCGGTCGGCGATGCGGTCGACCAGAATGCTTTCATTCGGCGCGTGGGCGCCTTCGCCAACGGCTCCTAGTCCATCAAGCGTTGGAACACCCAGCGCGGCGGTGAAGTTGCCGTCGGAGCCGCCGCCGGTCGCGGATTCTTCCAGCTTGACGCCCATTTCAACAGCCAGTTTTTGGGCGGTCTGAAAAAGCTTGCGGATGCCGGCGCTACGCTCCATAGGCGGGCGATTGAGGCCGCCTTCGATGGTGATGGTGCAGCGTTTGTCAAATGGCTTGAGCGCGCGGAATTTCTTGTCGAGCGCAGCGGCGTCCTGCAATCGCGCCACGCGAATGTCGACTTCCGCGCGCGCCTCGGCTGCAATCACATTGACCCGCGTGCCGCCGGAAATGACGCCGGGATTCACGGTCAGCCCGCGCTCGAGATCCGTGAATGACGCAATGCGCTCGATCTGACGGGCAAGCTCGATGATGGCGCTCGCGCCGTTGGAGAAATCGACTCCGGAATGCGCCGCGCGGCCACGCACAGTGACGGTATAATCGCCAACGCCCTTGCGCGCCGTCTTGAGCTTGCCTGCGAGTCCCGTGCCGGGTTCGAGCACCAGCACTGCGGCGCTGTGCCGCGCTGCTTCTTCGGTAAGCGGCCGCGACGTCTCGCTGCCTGTTTCTTCATCGGCGTTGACTTGCAATACCAGTTTGTGGTGCACCGGTTGGTCCAATTCACGCAGCAGCAAAACGGCGTGCACCAGAAACGCCAGGCCAGCTTTCATGTCGAGCACGCCCGGACCCCACAGACGTCCCTGTTCCTGACGGAACTTCATTTGGGCCAGAGCTCCCATGGGCCAAACTGTGTCCAGATGACCGAGCGCGAGGATTTGCCCCGCCTCCTTTCTGCGCGGACCCGGAAGCGCAAACTCACAGCGCAGATGTCCACCTTTGAAACGTT